>DASUMO010000544.1:0-14978 GCA_036277695.1 Chitinophagaceae bacterium | reverse complement strand
ATCAGTCATGCTTATGAAGAACAGGACCTGAGCACACCTGAGAAAAAAGATGACAGGGTGGTGCTGAAACTTCCTCCAATATTGGCACCCATCAAACTCGGCGTATTACCCCTGGTTAAAAAAGACGGTTTACCAGAGATTGCGCAGCATATTATCAATGATTGCAAAGTTTCCTTCCGTTGTTTTTATGAAGAGAAGGATTCTATTGGTAAACGTTACCGGCGTATGGATGCCATTGGTACGCCATTCTGCGCAACAGTAGATCATCAAACCAAAGAGGACAATACGGTGACCATCCGGCACCGGGATTCGATGAAACAGGAAAGGGTTCCAGTTGACCAGTTACGTGAAATTGTACTAAAAGCCGTTTCTTAACGTTTTGTTCAGGCAGCGTTTTCTATTTTAAGGAGGTCAACCAAATCAAAAACCAGAATGAGAAAATTAATCCTGGCCTTAGCAGTTTTATGCCTGGGGGTATTTTCAAGCATAGCTCAAAAAAACGGGGATGAAAGACCTGGCAATCAAAAAGGCCAAAACTCATTTTTTGCCGAGGGCGGAGGTCCGGGTATCGTATTCTCTGCCAATATCGACCGGCGTTTTAAACCCGGCCACCTTGGTTTCGGTGCCAGGGCGGGGGTTGGCTTTGTTACAGCCTGGGACGACGAATATGATCCGGTGTCAGGAGCCTGGACCGATTGGGAGCAGAAAACAGCAATCACTTTCCCGGTTCAACTAAATTATATTTTCGGTAAAAGCAGTTCACCCCACACTTTTGAAGTGGGTGCAGGTGCTACCTATATTACCCGGAAGCTGGAGATAATGGATTTCTATGATGAAAAAGAAACCAAACTATTCGGAACCTTCAGTTTTATGTACCGTCGGCAGCCAGTTAATGGCGGTTTCTCCTGGCGGATCGGGTTTACACCACTATTGGGGGAGGGACTTATCCAGGCCTTTGGAGGTGTCAGTGTAGGATATAATTTCTGATTGTACAGGCAATCAATCATCAGCAGCTGTTCATCCAAATATCATTTTCCTCTCTGATATTCGTCATAAGCCAGGGCGGCGGAGGTCCATACTTTAGGTAAACATTTCATTTACCTAAAGCTGTTTTATGGAAACCCAGTCAATCCTTAAAAAAGAACCCGAAGAAGCTCCTGCCAGGAAGAGGAAATCCATTATGGATGGAAATGAAGCAGCTTCCTATATCGCCTATAAGACCAGCGAAGTTTGTGCTATCTACCCTATTACTCCCTCTTCAGCCATGGGTGAATGGGCAGATGAATGGAGCAGCAACGGGGTTAAAAATATTTATGGCGAAATTCCCACGATTATCGAGATGCAAAGTGAAGCCGGGGCGGCCGGGGCGATTCATGGGGCCCTGCAGGGAGGAGCGCTTTCTTCTACCTTTACCTGTTCGCAGGGCCTGCTTCTGATGATCCCCAATATGTATAAAATTGCAGGCGAACTGACACCCGCTGTTTTTCATATCGCGGCCAGGGCCCTGGCCACCCATGCACTTTCCATTTTCGGCGACCATAGTGATGTGATGGCTACCCGTTCTACGGGTTTTGCGATGTTATTTGGCAGTTCTCCGCAGGAAGCCCAGGATATGGCCATGATTGCAACCGCCGCCACTTTAAAATCACGCATTCCCTTCCTGAATATTTTCGACGGATTCCGGACCTCGCATGAGCTGGGACAGGTGGAAGTGATGAGCGATGATGAAATAAGAACGATGATCGATGAAGAAGATGTCAGTAAACACCGGCAAAGAGCCTTGAATCCAGAACATCCCTTTGTGAGGGGAACTGCCCAAAATCCGGATGTGTTCTTCCAAAGTCGCGAAGCGGCCAATAAATGGTATGAAAAAACACCCGGGATCGTAGTGGAAACCATGAAGAATTTTTCGGCACTGACCGGCAGATCCTATAAGCTGTTTGATTATTACGGTCACCCCGAAGCAGAACAGGTCATTATCATCATGGGATCAGGAGCGGGTCCTGTGCATGAAGTCACTGATTATTATAATGACAGGGGTGAAAAACTGGGTTACCTGAATGTGCATCTCTATCGTCCTTTTTCCATTGAACATTTCATACAGGCATTACCGGTAACGGTACAAAGCATAGCTGTGCTGGATCGCTGCAAAGAACCCGGCGCCATTGGCGAGCCCTTGTATATGGATGTGGTCAATGCACTGCACAGGGGCTGGCAACATCCTTTGCCGAAAATCATAGGCGGGCGATACGGCCTGGCTTCCAAGGAATTCAATGCAGCAATGGCAAAAGCGGTGTTTGATGAATTGAAAAAATCCAGACCCAGGAATAATTTCACGATCGGGATCAATGATGATGTTACGCATACCAGCCTGCCCTGGGACCATCGGTTTACACTGGAGCAGCAACATATTTTCAGGGGATTATTTTATGGATTGGGCGCGGATGGTACAGTCGGTGCCAATAAGAATACCATTAAGATTGTGGGAGATGTGACCGATGATTATGTACAGGGTTATTTTGTATATGATTCGAAAAAATCGGGCTCCCTCACTGTTTCGCATTTACGATTCAGCGAGAATCCCATCCGTTCCACTTATCTTATCAACTCGGCCAATTTCATCGCCTGTCACCATTTTAATTATCTCCGCAAATATGACGTGTTGAAATATGCGGAGAAAGGCGCTACCTTTTTATTGAATGCTCCCTATCCGGCTGATGAAGTATGGAACCAGCTTCCCCGCAAGATCCAGCAAACCATCAAGGACAAACAACTCCGGTTTTATGTGATCAATGCCTCCAAAGTTGCCAAAGAAACGGGAATGGGATCCCGGATCAATTCCATCTTACAAACCTGTTTCTTCGCGATTTCCAATGTAATGACCCGGGATCTCGCCATCCGTTATATTAAATCGGCCATCCAGAAAACCTATGGACGTAAAGGGGAGGAAGTAGTACAGAAAAATTATCGCGCGGTGGATCAAACCCTGGAAAACCTGCATCGCGTAGATTATTCCCATTATGAAACAGGCCATACCGAAATCCTGGCTCCCGTTTCCGCCAATGCTCCCGAATTTGTACAGGAAGTATTGGGTAAAATTATTGGGGGGGAAGGAGACGAGTTACCGGTCAGCGCCTTCCCGGTTGACGGAACCTATCCTTCCGGCACCACCCGTTGGGAAAAAAGGAATATCGCCGAGCAGGTACCTGTCTGGGATCCGGCACTTTGTTCACAATGCGGCAAATGTTATTTTGTATGCCCACATGCTGCGATCCGGGTGAAAGTATATGACCGTGACTGGTTGGTAGATGCGCCCTCTTTCTTTAAACATACCAATCCAATCGGTAAAGAGTTTATTAAAGAAAAAGAAGCTTATACTTTACAAGTGGCGGTCGAAGATTGTACGGGTTGCAAACTCTGTACAGAAGTCTGCCCGATTGAAAGTAAAACCGAACCGGGGTATAAGGCCATCAATATGCAGGACGTACTGCCCCTGAAGGAAAATGAAAAAAAGAATTGGGATTATTTCCTGGAATTGCCTGATATAGATCGTAGCCGTGTCAATAAATCCACCGTTAAGGGTTCACAATTACTGGAACCCCTGTTTGAATTCTCCGGTGCCTGCAGTGGCTGTGGCGAAACGCCTTACCTGAAATTGCTGACTCAATTATTTGGCGACAGGATGATGGTGGCGAATGCGACAGGCTGTTCCTCCATATTTGGCGGCAATTTACCCACGACTCCCTGGACAACGGATCATGAAGGCCATGGACCGGCCTGGGCCAATTCATTATTTGAAGACAATGCTGAATTCGGGCTGGGCATCAAACTGGCTTCTGACATGAAAAGAGAAATGGCCCTGCGTCTCTTGCGCGGACTAAGAGAAGATATCGGAGCTGAATTAACCGATGCCATACTCGATAATGCAGAAAATTCCGAAGCCGACCTGGCCCTGCAAAGAAAAAATGTAAACCTGCTGAAACAAAGATTGAGGGAAATAAAAACGGATGAATCCTATCGTTTATACCAGGTCGCGGAATTTTTGGAAAAGAAATCCATGTGGATCGTGGGAGGGGATGGCTGGGCCTATGATATTGGTTTCAGCGGACTGGATCATGTATTGAGCACTGGTAAGAATCTGAATATACTGGTAATGGACACCGAAGTGTACAGTAATACGGGTGGACAAAAATCCAAGGCTTCTCCCATCGGGGCCAGCGCCAAGTTTTCCATCAAAGGAAAAACAACTGGTAAGAAAGACCTGGCCCTGCAGGCCATTGCCCACGGTAATGCCTATGTAGCACAAATTGCAATGGGAGCAAATGATGTACATGCATTGAAAACGATACTGGAGGCGGAAGCTTTTGACGGGCCTTCATTAATTATCGCTTATAGTCATTGCATCGCGCATGGTTATGATATGTGTCATGGACTGGAGCAGCAATCCCTGGCAGTGAAAACAGGTTACTGGCCCTTATTCCGGTATAATCCCCTTAAAGAAAAAGGACAGCGATTCAGCCTAGATTGCAAGGAACCTTCCCTGCCGCTGGAAGAATTCCTCTATCATGAAAACAGGTTTGCGACCATTAAGAACAACTTCCCTGAGAAAGGCGCTGAATTCCTTGAATTAGCCAACAAGGGAATCGGCCGCCGCTGGGAAACCATTGAAGCTTTGAAAGCGCTTTGATGAAGGAGGAAAGATGTCGGAAGTATGAGCTAGAAGTATGAAGTCGGAAGGAGAATGTTCGAGCTGTTCTAATTAGTAGGATTTCTATGTGACTTTATTGTGTTCTATGTTCTACCGCGCCTGCCCTGACGGTACGGCTGGCAGGTGTGGTAAACTACGCCTGTCGGGATGGTGAATGGTGTATGGTGAATAGCGGGTTAGCCTCCAGCCGCAAGTTGTGGGCTTTTTTGCATTTGACTCTCAAGTAGCGACATCATTTTCCGAGGGAATTACCGCGGGCTTCAGCCCGCGGACATGCAGCTGATAAGATAATTCCGGCTTTAGCCAAGATAAGTCTTGGGCTAAAGCCTTGTTCGATTGTAGTAATCTCTGCCTCCGGGCTGAAGCCCGGGGTAACTATCCTATTACCGTGGACCTTACCCGGAATATAAACTGAATGATAAACCGGGAGTTCAACTAAATTTTAGGGTCTTAGAAACCTATCAATAATAAAGACGCCTCTTTGAGGTTACCGTACAACACTTTCTGCAAGCTGCGGGCTTTTTTCCATTTTGACTTTTGCATTTTTCAATCTCACCTAAACCCCAAACTGCCGCAGGTGATGATCCAGGTGTTTCCACATGCTTTTGCCCCATTGTTCTTTTGAAAAGGTTCCAAAGAAAGGATGAGGATAGTTGCCAACTTGATCAGGACCTTTCTGGTGAAATTGCGTGACCAGGTTAACCAGTTCTGATTTTTCCTGGTCGAAATCCCTTTGGTCTTTAATAATAAAATCAGGAGAAGTAGGCAGGTTCCTGGCATAGGGTTTTGACCCGTATAATTTACTTTTTACCATCCAGCCGAGGATTCGTCCTATTAACATCCTCGGAATAGGTTTCTCACTTAAGGGGACTTTAAAGGCCTGCCTGCAATGAGCCAGCATCTGTGCCGCACTCATCTTTCCCCATTGCCGGGGGCTATCCGTTGAAAGATGATTGATCCTCTCCATCATTTCATCATACACAGCTTTATCAAATAAGCTCTTTACTTCCATATTTATTTAGGGCTTTTCGAAATAAGGTATTTCGTCGTTGGATTCTTTTTGCTCCTGTTTCCAGTATGCAAGGGTCACAATTTTCCCGGCTGGTGTTTTTAATAATCTTCCAAAGATGGCATTGATGGGATTGAAGCTGACATCGGTCACACCAACGGTATAGGTTTCAGGAGCGGCTGGTAAGGGTGAAGCCGGTTCGGGTGTCATGCCTTCAGCTGCGGGTACAGCCGCTGCCGCCGGGGCTGGTGATTTTGCAGGGGGAGAGGCGAGGACTACGACAGTATATCCATTGAATTCAAGCAGGGGCTGCAGAAAAGCCACGCGCTCTGCACTTGCATTTTTTTCGACGATGGCACACTTGACCCCGTTCAGCTCTTCAAATTCATGATTTTTATTAATGGCCATCTTCCAATGAGTTTATCATTTTACCAATGCATGGATATAATTGTATGCACCGCTGGCAATGCCGGTGACCAGGATACCTGCAATACAAATAAACATCGCCAGTTTGGGCTGCCAGCTATACTGGATTTTATCCAGGGGTTGTTCATTCGGTTCCATGAACATTACGCGGATCACTTTTAAATAATAGTATAAAGCCACAACAATATTCAATGCCGCAATCACAACCAGCAGGTAACTGCCGCTGCCTGCCCCGGCAAAAAGCAAAAAGTATTTGGCAAAAAAGCCGGCCATAGGCGGTATACCCGCCAGGGAGAATAGCGAAATCGCCAGTATCCATCCCAGTACGGGATTGGTTTTATAAAATCCCCGGTAATCGTCCATATTCTCTTTTCCGGTCATGTCCGCAACCAGGGAAACCACACCAAATGCGCCCAGGTTGGAAAAAATATAAACCAGCACAAAATAGATTACCGAAGCACTTCCCTCACCCGATTGCCCGCTGATCCCCACCAGTATAAATCCTACCTGTGCGATGGATGAAAATGCCAGGAACCTTTTCATATTGCGTTGCCGGAGTGCAAAAAGATTCCCGATGATCATGGTAGCTACCGAGATTATAAATATCATGTTATACCAGTTATCCGCGATGGGGGCAAAAACGGTATACAATACGGACACCATTACAAAGAGGATAGCCCCTTTTGAAATAACGGATAGGTAGGACGTGACAGCGATAGGCGATCCTTCGTACACATCAGCGGTCCATAAGTGAAAAGGCACGGCCGAAATCTTAAAGCCAAAACCGGATAACAATAATATAAAGCCAAGGATGGAAAGAGGCTCAGGTTGAATGGATGCGGCCAGTTCGGAAAAATTCAATGTGCCGGTAGCACCATATAATAGTGAAATGCCAAATAAAAGCAGGCCGGAAGAAAAGGCAGAAGACATAATCATTTTGAAAGCGGCCTCCGAAGAACGGCGTTTCTCCAGGTCAAAATTGGAAAGTGCAGCCAGCGGAATCGTGGAAAGCTCCAGGCCCAGGTAAAACATCAGCAGGTTATTGCTCGAGAGCATGAAGAACATGCCTAATAAAGTAGAGAGTAATAATAAATAAAATTCCATGGCGTGCCGGTGGTTTTTTAGCCAATGCCAGGATTGCAGGGAAATGATCAGGGTCCCCAGGTTCAAAAAATTCTTTTCAAGGGTGAGCAGCTCATTGGTCTGGAACATATCGCCGAATAAGCGACCATCAGGTATATAAAAAAAGCCGGCAGCCAGGTTGATCAGCAGGAGGAGGTTGACAATATTCAATAAGGCCTCGTTCCCGAGTTTGGCATTCCCGAGTTTTAAAAACAACAGCAGGAAAATGATCACCGTGATCATCAGCTCCGCTTTCATCAAAAACAAAAACTCGTTCAGCATGTTTTTTTATTTAGGCAGTACAGTTTTACCCAGGCTTTGCATAATCGTTTCCGTGCCGGGATTGACAAGGTCATTCAACCAGAATGGGGCGATGCCGATAGCCAGGATCCCCGCGATCAGCAGTCCAGCGGCCAGTTTTTCATTCCAGCTGGCATCTTTCAAACCAATATCTCCTGTCGCAATGGGTCCCATGATCACTTTTCCAACAGCCCGTAAAATATAAACGGCGGTTACTACGATCGAAGCACAGGCAATGATGGTGGCAATCCGATAGAAAGCATCTGCTTTTTCCCAGCTACCAACGAATACCGTCATTTCCGCTACAAATCCACTGAACCCGGGCAATCCCAACGAACATAAACCCGCGATGACAAAAACTGTAGAAATAAAAGGAACCAGTTTTAGTAATCCTCCCAGCCGTGCAACTTCCCTGGTATGCGTTCGCTCATAGATCATCCCGATACCGGCAAAGAAAAGGGCTGTCATTAAACCGTGTGAGACCATTTGCATCACAGCTCCATTGATAGCCGTTTTAGTCAGCATGCCTATTCCCAGCAAAACAAAGCCACAATGGCTAACGGAAGAATAGGCATTGATGTATTTCAGATCGGTTTGCATCATGGTCGCAAACGCTCCGTATAAAATTGCAATGGAAGCAAGGACGATGATGATCCAGGAATAATAGTGTGCGCCTTCCGGCATCAGGAAACTGGCTACCCGCAGGCAACCATAGCCACCCAGTTTCATAGAAATACCGGCCAGGAACATGGAGGCTGCCGTAGGCGCCGAAGAGTGACCATCGGGAACCCAGGTATGAAAAGGAAACAATGCAGTAAAAGTGCCAAAACCAATAAAAGCAAAGGGGAAAAATAATTTTTGCGCAGCAACTGGAATATCCATGGCTGCGATCTGGAGAATATCAAAACTATGCTGGCCATTCCCCGTATCTGTGTTCAGGTATAAGCCGATTAGTCCCACAAATACCAGTGCCGACCCGGCCATCAGCATCAGGGCCAGCTTAAAGGCGCTGTATTCTTTTTTTCCGCTGCCCCAGATCCCAATTAAAAGAAATTTGGGGATCACGGCTATCTCCAGGAAAAAGAAGAGGGTAAACAGGTCAAGTGAAATAAAGAAACCGTAGGCACCCAGGCTTAAAAAAAGCAGGAGGAAAAAGAACTCCTTACTCAATCTTTTTTCATTCCAGGATACCAGCACACCAGCCAATACTACGAATGCCGTCAGCAGGATCATGGCAATGGAGATCCCGTCCACGCCGGTATGATAACTGATATTCAGTGGTGCATACCAGGAATAATTATTTTCAAAAAGCATGGTGGATGTATTCCCGTCTGCTCTTTCCTGCCAATAAAAATAAAACAGCACAAAGGCCAGCAATAATTGCAGCAAAGCGCCGGAAAAAGCCACTACCCTTACCTGTTTCAAATCTTTCAGCGGAAGAATAGCCAGTGAGGTCAGCAAAGGAAGAAGTATAAGCAGGCTCAGGTTCATAGATTCATATTTACATTTTCCACAGGTATACAAAAAGGATGGTCAGTACAACCACGCCGCCAAAAAAATAGAGGGCATAACTCTGTACCCGGCCTGACTGCATGCCTTTGACCAGAACTGCCACTTTCCCCGTCGTCCAGGCAATGCCATTGACGGCCCCATCTACAATATTTTTATCGATCCAGGCAGCGGGTTGACCAATTCCTTTGAAAATTATTTTTTTCGTAATGAACTGGTATATCTCGTCAATATAAAATTTCCGGTAAGCAGTTTTGTATAAACCACCCAGGCGCTCAGCCAGCAACAGGGGCTTATTATTGAGTTTGAAATAAAAACTCCAGGCAAGCAGGATACCTGTTAATGCAAGTGCTATGGGTGCGATGGAGAATTCCGGATGAAATACGGAAACAAATCCTTTCCCATCACTGCTAACAAATTGAGAGAATGGAATAAATCCGACGGAAATTGTACCGGCGGCCAAAATTAACAACGGCAATTTCATTGTCCAGTCGCCTTCGTTGTGATGCGAGGTCAGTGACGGAGCCGGTTTATTCCAGAAAATCGAAAAGTACAGACGAAACATATAGAATGCAGTAATGCCGGAGGTGACAAGGCCTATATAATAAATGGCCGGGTTGGATTGCCAGGCTGCCAGCAGTATTTCTTCTTTGCTGAAAAAACCCGCCAACGGCGGAATGCCCGCTATAGCCAGGCAGGCGACCAGGAAGGTGATATGCGTGACGGGCATAGCTTTTCTCAACCCACCCATATCCTTCATCTCATTGCTGTGAATCATATGTATGATGGCGCCGGCGCCCAGGAATAAAAGGGATTTGAAAAAAGCATGGGTAAATAAATGAAACAGGGAAGCGGTAAAACCCAGTCCCGCTTCGCCTCCATAACCTGATACCCCCAGGGCAAACATCATATAACCGATCTGCGACATGGTGGAATAAGCCAGGACTCTCTTAATATCGGTTTGTGTGCAGGCAATAATCGCCGCCATGATCGCGGATACAGCTCCGACCCAGGTAACGATTTGAAGTGCCGCTCCATTAATATGGAAAACAGGAAACAATCTCGCTACCAGGTAAACACCTGCCACAACCATGGTAGCAGCATGGATCAATGCTGAAACCGGTGTGGGGCCTTCCATGGCATCGGGCAACCAGATATGCAGGGGAAACATTGCCGATTTGCCCGCCCCTCCGATGAATACCAGGGTCAATGCCCAGGTCAGTAATGAAATACCCAGGAAACTTACACTGGTGATGGCCAGGAACTGGGGTGATGAAGGATCAGTAAGCCTTGCAATCAGCAGGTTGAAATCGAAAGTACCGGCTTCAAAACCCAGGATCAGTATGCCCACCAGGAAACCAAGATCTGCAAAGCGGGTAACAATAAAAGCTTTCTTGGCAGCAGCCACTGCCGATGGTTTGCTGAAATAAAATCCAATTAACAGGTAGGAAGAAACACCTACGAGTTCCCAGAAAATATAGATCTGGAAAATATTGGCCGCCATTACCAGCCCGAGCATGGAAAAAGTAAACAGCGAGAGGTAAGCATAATACGTGCCGAAGCGTTCTTCCCCTTTCATATAACCCAGGCTGAAAACATGCACCATCAGGGAAACAAAACTGACGACAACCAGCATCATCACGGATATTGGATCGAGGATAATTCCCATGTCTATGGAAAGTGAGTCCGTGAACTGAAGCCAGTGAATACTAACCGGCACCAGGGTTTGGTACACTTCGCCACCTGCATTTCCAACAAAAAAATATTGCCAGGCCGTGTTCAGTGACAGGGCGGTAACTACCAGTAATACCAGGCAACCGATCAGGCCGGCATAATTCTTCAGGAGTTTTCTGCCAAATAAACCCAGCAATACAAAGCTGGCCAGTGGCAGGAGGGGAATCAGCGCGATATAAGAAGCGTAATTCATGATTCGTTAATATTTCATATCCGTGGCTGTTTCTACATCAATCGAGCGATGGCTCCGGTACAGGTTAATGATAATGGCAATCGCAACAGCCGCCTCTGCCGCGGCAATAGTAATGATGAATATGGTAAAAAATATTCCATCCAGTTTTTCAGGATAGAGGTATTTATTAAATACGACGAAATTGATATTGACACTGTTCAGGATCAGTTCCACGGACATCAGCATGGTGATCATATGACGCCGGGTAAACAGGCCGTAGATCCCGATAAAGAATAAGGCCGTACTGACAAAAAGAAAATGCGATATGGGTATTTCGTTCATACGCTGGTTCCTCCTTCAGTTTCACCGGGAATAATTATGGTTTCTTTTTTATCCGCGAGTTCCAAACCCCGGGTAACAGGTTTTATTTCTTCCGGCAATGGCACCCCTTTAACGGAAGGGGTGGCCGGCGTTTTCATGGCGATCACGATACAACCCACCATGGCAGCCAATAATAATATACTGACTACCTCGAAGGGCAATGCAAAGCCATCTTTGCCCGTGGCCAGCATCTGCGTGCCAATACTGTTCATACTCCAGTTAAAATTTTTGGCGGAGGGAAGAAAATTATATTTCCAGATTTGGATGAATACCAGCCCAAAACCAAATATTGCTGCAAAGGAAGCGGCAACTATTCTTCTCATGGATTGGCGCTGCATTTCCCTGCCGGATTGCTGTGTCAGGAAAATGGAAAAAATGATCAGGACTACGATTCCGCCAACATAGACCACAATTTGTACGGCAGCGATAAATTCTACCTGCAGCCAAAAATATAAGGCGGCAATAC
Source organism: Chitinophagaceae bacterium (assembly GCA_036277695.1). Taxonomy (GTDB): domain Bacteria; phylum Bacteroidota; class Bacteroidia; order Chitinophagales; family Chitinophagaceae; genus CADEDV01. Next base: position 3,151 of record DASUMO010000544.1, on the reverse strand, counting down.
CCACCAGGGAAAACAGGAGCCAGATTGCTGACCGGAATATCTTACGCGTTGTAACAGCCAGCAGGCCGGTTCCTAAAATAAAGGCGGCAATAATATAAAATATGATGGAGGAGGCGCTCATTATTCAATTCCTTCCCGGATTTTAGAGCCGGGGTTATTCAGGATTTTTGTCAGTTTGCTGCGGTCGAATACACTGTGTTCAAAAGTCTGGGCCATTTTTATCGCATCGGTAGGGCAGGCTTCTATGCAAAGATTGCAGAGGGTACAGAGTTCGAGATGGTAAACGAATTTCTCCAACGCTTTTTTCTTTTTGCCTTCCGGGGTCATATCAAATTTGGTGATGATCTTGATGGTGGCATTGGGACAAGCCAGTTCGCAGGCTGTGCAACCCGTGCAGGCGTGTTCATTGTTGGCATCATGCGGCATCACCACTTCCCCCCTGAATCGTTCGGGAAGGTTCAGGGTAGTGCGGTTATTGGGATATTGCTGCGTGATCTTTTCCCTGCGGTGATGCAGCGCATAATAACCTGTCAGCCTCATGCCTTTCAGCGAAGATCTGACCGCATTAAACACATCTTTTATATACTTCACTAAAAACATAGTTCGTTATTCTCCCTTCCTGTTTTTAAAAATGCCATTTTAAAATTGCAATCAAAGTGACCAAAATAAGATTGAACATGCTGATCGGTAACAGGTATTTCCATTCCAGGTTCAGTAACTGGTCAATTCTCAACCGGGGAAAGGTCCAGCGGAACCACATGATCACGAAAATCAGGAAGAATGTTTTCCCAAAAAACCAGACAGAGGAGGGAATATAATCCATGATCTCGTTGAACTTTGTTCCGGTGCCGAAATGCAGGGGCATCCAACCTCCCAGGAAAAGGGTGGCGCCGATAGCGCAAACAATGAATACGTTGACATATTCCGCCAGGAAGAACAACGCGAACTTCATCCCTGAATATTCGGTATGAAAACCGGCTGTGAGCTCCGATTCCGCTTCGGCCAGGTCAAAAGGTGCCCGGTTCGTTTCTGCGGTTACCGCAATGATAAAAATGACAAAAGCAATGATCGCGGGAATATGCCCTTTGAACAGCCACCAGCCATCAGCTTGCGAATTGATAATATCTGAAATCCTTAAACTCCCGGTCAGCACAACAATACAAAGAACTGAAAGCCCGGCCGACAATTCATAACTCACGATCTGGGCGCCGCTGCGCATGGCACCCAACAGGGAATATTTATTATTGCTGGCCCAACCGGCCATCAGGATTCCGATCACGGAAACCGATGAAACCGCTGTGATAAATAATACCCCGATATTGATATCCCAGATCTGGACTCCTTTGGCAAACATCAACGGGGCCATGATCACCATGGAAATGATCATGACAATAAAAGGAGCGAGGTTGAACAGGAAACGATCTACATTGGAAGGCGTCATACCTTCTTTAACGATCAGTTTCAGTGTATCCGCCACTGTTTGAAACATGCCGCCCGGGCCAACCCTGTTAGGGCCGAGCCTTAACTGCATCCAGGCCGAAACTTTTCTTTCCATCATGATCAGTACCAAACCCAGCAAAGCGAATAACCCGATAATGCTTACTGCCACCAGCAAGAATTCTGTCAGTAAGGCCAGGATTGGATGAAAGTTTGCATACAACCAGTTGTGGATGGTTTCAACTATGTTTTCTAAACTCCACATTGTTACGGTTTCAATTAATCCGAATTTATTTTATTCTTAGCGATCAATATCGGGGATCACCAGGTCCAGGGTACCCATCATGGCCACCAGGTCACCGATCTTGCTGCCCCTGGCCATATGATCCAGTGCACTCAGGTTGGAAAAACCCGGCGATCTGAATTTTATCCGGTAAGGAGTGGTTCCTCCTTCACTCACGATAAAAACACCAAATTCACCGCGGGCGGTTTCAACCCTCGAATAAAATTCACCTTTTGGCAATTTCAATACGGCCTTGGTTTTAGCCTGGAAATCTCCTTCGGGAATTGCATCAATCAATTGTTCAACGATTGACAGCGACTGCCGCATTTCTTTCATGCGAACCAGGTAGCGTGCATAACTGTCGCCGCCTTCCTCAATGATCTCCTCGAACTGAAGTTTATCATAGACTTCGTAGGGATAAAGTTTCCTGATATCGCATGAGAGTCCGCTGCCCCTGCCCGAAGGCCCGGTCATTCCATACGAAATGGCATCGGCTTTGGATATAAATCCGACTCCCTTTGTACGGTTTTGAAAAATGACATTCCCGGTTACCAGGTCATCGTACTCGTCGATCTTGCTTTTAAAATGAACAATGAATTCCTTGACCTTTCGCTGAAAATTGGGGTGAAGGTCAAACATCACGCCACCGGGAACCATATAGTTCATGGTCAGCCGCGCTCCACAGGTTTCTTCCATAATATCATTGATCATCTCCCTTTCCCGGAAGGCGAGAAAAAATGGAGTTAGGGCTCCCACATCCATGGCCATGGCGCCCCACCAAAGCTGGTGGGAAGCCAGTCTTGTGAGTTCATCCATCAACACCCTGATCACCTGCGCCCTTGGCGGCACTTCGATCTGCAGGCCTTTTTCCACGCAAAGAGCGCAACCATGATTATTAATGTGCGAGGAGAGATAATCCATACGGCTGGTAACATAAATGAACTGCCGGTAGCTAAGGCTTTCGCACATTTTTTCAATGGAACGATGAATATAACCCAGGTGAGGTTCTACTTTTTTTATCGTTTCGCCATCCAGTGTAATGACCAGGTGTAACACGCCGTGGGTGGCAGGATGCTGGGGACCTACATTGATGACAAGATCCCCGAATGCCCCGTCTTCCTGGCGCCCATCAGTGATTATTTCTGTTTCCCTGTACATGGATTAAGCAGCTATTATTATAAGCGTATCATATTTACGGGATCTTCAAAATCTTTTCGCAAAGGATTTTTTCCTTCCCAGCCTTCGGGGAGGATCAATAAGCGCAGGTCCGGGTGATTTAAAAAATTCACACCAAACAATTCATAAACTTCTCTTTCATGAAATTCAGCCGTTCTCCAGGTATTTGCAACTGATTCAATTTGCGGGTTTGAACGATCCAGTTTTGATTTTACAACGATTGTATGCCGGTAACTCGTTGATTCAAGGTGATAG
>DASUMO010000543.1:0-9410 GCA_036277695.1 Chitinophagaceae bacterium | reverse complement strand
AATATCATATGGCAATATGAGGAGGGTCAGGATTAAAACTTGCAGCAAACCCGGTTCACAGGTAACGATATTGATGTTAAGATGCAGTCCGACAGAAAGCGAAACAGTTGCAACTTTAGTGAAGGAAGATTCGGGTAAATTCTGGAATTCAGAAAATGAAATTTTAAAAAGGATGGTATCCTTCCACCCTCGCGATGAAAATTAAATTATCATAAAGAGAGATTGTATAGTCGGGCTCTTATTTTTTACAATGCTTACAATACTTTACATCGCTTTTAAGCCCGGACCCTGTTGATCCTGCAGCACTTTATTTTTCACCAGGTCGTTTACAATCATTTGACCATATTCATGACCCAGGCTTTCTGTAGTAGAAGGATCAAAGCTCCTGCTCTGTGCTGAATAAACCAGTTGCTGGGTCCTGAGATCGTATAAATTGGACTCCCAGAAATACTTGGTATCATCAACATAGTAACCCGGCGAATAGACCCTGGTATACATCGTGTGATAGTAGCCATAAAACCGGTGATGATAAACAGCGTAAGGCGAATAATAGATCCTGCCGGGCACATAATAACGCTCACGGCTTTTATCCAGAAGCACCACGGTCAGCACAGCATCGGCACCAGAATCACGCAATTTCTCAATGACTTTTTCTTCGCCCATGTTTTCAAAAGCCTTGGGTGAATATTCCTCGCAGGAACAAATTGCTTCATAACCCAGGTCTTTTAGGTCTCCCACCAGGTGTTGTTCCATTTTTTCACGCAGACTCCGGTCATTTTCACGGATCAGTCCGACGACTACTATTTTTTTATACTCGCGGGGAACTGCTTCCTGTGCTTTCCAGGAACTGGTAATCCAGGAACTGGGCCCGCAGGCATCCAGCAAAAGGGCCAATCCCATAACCATCATAATTCTTACAGTATATTTCATGGCTTTATTTTTTCATGAATAAAAATTGTCTTAATTAACCAGGTAAGAATAATAAGCCCTGCCACCCTCTGTGACAGGGCCAAGCCAACAGAGTTGACTTATAGGGGTAATCTTTTTGATTACCAGTCATTTTCCCTGATTTGATTCTATTTTAAAGATAGGGGAATAGTAAGGCGACAGACAAGGATGCTCATCAACAGTTGTGATGAGAATAATCAGTTTGCAGGGAGCCGGCATTCATTGAAAAACAGGCGGCTATTTACGGGCAGGGATCGCAAGTATCGGTATTGCTGAATGAAAAATCATTTTCCGCGTGGCACTTTTTTGTAACAATTTTTGCCAGAATCCTCTTGGGTAAGTGATCATGGCAACCATATCCGTGTCATGCCGGACCTGGTAAAGTTCAATTGCGTTTTCAAAATGTTCTCCTTCTGCCAATTCGCAGTGAAATGAAATATCAGGATATTTTTTATTCAACCAGTTTTTGTAATGATCCATTTTCCGGGTGTTTTCCAGGTAGTCGTAGGCTTCTGCTTTATCGGTATCTACAAAAACCACAGCATGTATGGTTGCGGAAAAAAGGCGGGCAAGGGTAATGATCATGGATAAAACCCCTTCATCTTCTTCGAAATGATTGGTGGCAAATAATATCCCATCCGGTTTTTCGATTGCATAACCCGAGGGTACTACCAGTACAGGTATGGCAGATCCCGCAACTACGCCAGCGGCTGTTGAACCCACCAGCACTTGTTTTATTTTGCCCGCGCCTCTAGTTCCCATCACCACCAGGTCTATTTGTTGCATCCTGCAGGTTTCAAGAATACTGTCTACAGCCGTTCCGGATTCAAGCAGCAATTCTGTCTTTATATTGGGATAGACCTTTTTTATTCCATCGCGGAATTCTTCCAGGGCCGACTGCCTTTCCTCCGCGATCGTTAAATAACGGTTATCATCCGTTAAAGGCTGGTATATCCTTTCAATTCCCAATTCCATGGCATGCAGGTAATACAGCGTGGACTGGTTTAAGGCTGCGATCTCGGCAGCAAACAGTGCAGCTTTTGTTGCGTAATCCGAAAAGTCGACAGGTATGAGTATTCTTTGCATAATCCCGTTTTGATTGCTAAAGCTAGGACCCGCCCGGCTGAAGATTGCTGAGTAAGGTCAGTTCAGGAACTGAGTTCCGGGAACTTCTTGGATGGCTTAAACTTAGTTATTTTTCCGGATTGTTTTATAGACTTCAAACCAAAGGGTGCTGACTATCGCAACCAAGACTGTAAGGAAAAACTCCCCTGCTGTTAACGTGTCGAGACCAAAAAGACTCCGAAAGAAAGGCAGTAGGTGCAGGCAGGCAAGAAAAACTGCCGAAATCAGCAGGATCCAGGGTGCCAGGTTGTTTTTATAGAATATGGTTTTGCCAATATTTTCCGTAAAAGAGCGGTTGACAAATGTCAAAAAGATATTGCTAAACACAAGTGTGGTGAAAACGACCATTCTTGTTTTCTCCAGGCTTTGTCCATTATTCATAAAAAAATAATATAGCAGCATGACCCCGGCAGTAATAACCAATCCCTGCAGGATACTGATGAATAATTCGTTCTTTACGAAAAGCCTTGAATGCCGGCTCCGCGGTGGACGGTGCATAATATTTTCTTCAACAGGTTCCCTTTCAAAAAATATGGAACAGGTGGGGCCCATAATCAGTTCCAGGAAGATCACGTGAATCGGGGTGAATATATTCGGGTATCGCCAGCCGAATAAAACCGGTAAAGCGGCTGTCAGGATGATCGGGATATGGATGGAGATAATATAGCGGATGGCTTTCTTGAGGTTGCTGTAAATCTTCCTGCCCTGGAGGATGGCGTCGGTCACTTTTTGGAGATTATCGTCTGTAAGCACCAGGTCCGAAGCCTGCCGGGCAAGGTCGGTTCCTTTTTTCCCCATGGCAATCCCGATATCGGCTGCTTTAAGAGCCGGGCCGTCATTCACCCCATCCCCGCTCATGCCCACGATCTCGCCGTTCGCTTTTAAAGCCATAATTACTTTCAATTTGGCTTCGGGAAACATCCTGGCAAACAGGTTTGTGTTTTTCACTTTTTCTCTTAATTCCCCGATCTCCATATTCAATACCTGTTCACCGGTTAAAAAATCATCGCCTGTTGGTATCTCAACCTGGGCTGCTATATTTCTGGCTGTTTCGGGATAATCACCCGTGAGGAGCTTTATCCGGATCCCTGCTTCATACATTTGTTTTAAAACTTCCCTGCTGTTCCTGCGCGGCGGGTCATAAAGACTGAGCAAGCCTTCAAATTTCCAGTTGAATTCATCCTGCTGCAAGGGAAATTCTTCATCCTGGTGAATAGCACTGGCCACCCCCAATACCCGGTAACCTTTTTCTGCCAGGTCTTTTACCCGGACAAGGACTTTCTGGGCAATCGCTTCAGGTAAACGGGAAACGCGGAGGATCCTTTCTACTGCTCCCTTGGCTGTTGCCATGATTGAGCCCGGGAACTGGTAAACATGCGTCATCATAGGTGGCCGGCCTTCCAGCGGGTATTCATAAATCATAGGTGGCCGTTGGTAATAATTTTCACCACCGTATTGCTGCCAGGCTTCTGCAATGGCTTTTTCCATGGAATCAAAAGGTTGTGACTCGCTTGCCAGCAAGGCGTAATGCAGTACACGGGTATTTTGCAGTCCTTGTTTTTCCGGTTCAAATAATTGATTTGTTTCAGCATCATAAATGTTATTCACCACCATTTTATTCTCGGTGATGGTACCTGTTTTATCCAGGCAAATTACCGAAACCGCACCCAGGTTTTCGATAGTTTGAGGTTGGCGGGTAATAATACCCACACGGCTCATATGAAAAGCTCCCAGTGCCATAAAAGAGGAAAAGGCGACGGGAATTTCTTCCGGTATCGCTGCCATAGCCAGCGTAAGGCCAAACAACAAACTTTGGGTAAAGGAATCAGTTTTAAAATAATTGACAACAAGAATAATGATAAAGGCGAGGATGCCGAAATAAGCCAGTCTTCGCACAAAGCTTCCTACCTGCAGTTGGAGTAAAGTTTTAGAGGGTTGATAGGAACCCACCGTTTTTCCCAGTTTTGCCAGTTCTGTTTGATAGCCGGTGGCCCTGACCCTTGCAATGCATTTACCGGAATTAATAGTGGTACCCTGAAACAATGCAGAACTTTCTACGCTGCTGTCTTTTTCCAGGGGCAGGGATTCACCGGTCAGGATAGACTCATCAACGGAGAGATCATTCGATTCAAGCACGGTGGCATCAGCCGGAATCTTATGTCCTTCCGACAAAACAACCAGGTCACCCGGCACCAGGTCCTGGGTCAGAATGGATTTTTCTACACCTTCCCTTATCACGGTGATGCCCGGCTCCGTGTATTGCCGGAGGGCTTCGATAGCTTTAATACTCTTGCTTTCCTGGTAGAGCGAGATTGCCGTAACAAAACAAATTGCAGCCACCATCATAAATCCTTCGCTGTTTTCTCCCAGGATAAAATAGAGCAGGCAGGCAATGCTAAGCAGGATGAACATCGGCTCCAGCACGATTTCACCGATAACGTGAAGGATCCTTCTTGCGCTTTTTTGTTCAATAAAATTTTTCCCAAAGCGACGTAACTGCAAGGCTGCTTCTTCTTCGCTTAATCCCTGCCAGTCCCCGGTATGTATTTTTTTTCCCGGCATTTAACCTGGTTAATAGAAATAAATACGGCACTGCTTTGATGCCGGCCAATTAAGTTAATCAATGAACCTGATATATCTCTGGCAGTTTGACAGTGCGAAATATGATCTTTCTCACGTTTTTCAAAAGGCAGCCGCTCAGCACGGTCAACCGGGCTGTGTAAGCAGGCAGGGGGCCAATAGGTCAAGTTGGGTCAGGACGGATTGTCGTTGCTGATTTTTTAAATTCAGGGACTGCTGCATTTCCAACGGGTTTTTATTTTTTTCGAATCCAGGTTCATCTGCGGGCCGATTTTCCAGAAAAGTATGGATGGTACAATAGTCATTAAATAAACCAAGCTGGTGAGCCAGTTCATCTATTTTTTTCCTTTCGGACCTGTTCCAGAACCGGAAGGGAAGTGGTTGCTTTAACTCTTCAATAAATAACTGAACGATATAGATCAAATCTTTGAGTTGTTTGCGGATCAAATGCAGGTCCTCATCTTTTTTACCTGTTTTTTGCAGCAGGTTGTTGATGCTATCCTGTTTTTGTTTAAAAAATGTCTTAACCGTCTCCGGGCTTAAGCTTTCTGGTATTTTTTGTAATAAATTTTTTTCTATTGATGAAAGCTGAGCCCCGGAAAGAAAATGTTTCTCCTCTTTTTTTGAGGGATACCAGCTTTTATCTTTTTTACCCTGCCCCGGAGCAGGGAATTTTTTATGATGGATTTGCCGGTCCCGGATCTTACCGGCGGTACGATACATTTTCTTCATGCCATGCGGAAGTTTGATAGGGGTTCCTGCTTCCAGGGAAAGCAAACGCAGAAAGGCTCTTAGTTTTTTATACTGTACCCGGAAAAGATGGATGGGTTTTTTGGCATAATGGATTTGGATCTGCCGGTTGTATTTTTTTAATCGCTGGAAAAAAACATGAATAATATGCCTGATGGTTTTTTTATCCATATGGTATAACCGGGGCGGGTTAACAGGCAGTTTCTAATCTAGAATTTCGCTAATCGCCAGGAATATATTAATGCGGAACCGCCTCGGGTTTTTTTTCAGCCTTTTTTATATTTTCCATGCCTTTCAGCAATGCATCCGGATTAAACGAAATGCTGTCAATACCCTGTTCCACCAGGAATTGGGCAAATTCGGGAAAATCGCTGGGGGCCTGCCCGCATAATCCAATGACAGAGCCACTGGCTTTTACTTTTTTAATAACGGAAGCGATCATCATTTTGGCTGCCTTATTTTGCTCACTGAACAGGCCGGCTACCAGCGAGGAATCCCGGTCTATTCCCAGGGTGAGCTGCGTAAGGTCATTCGAACCGATGGAAAAGCCATCAAATAACGCGGCAAATTCTTCCGCCAGCATCACATTACTGGGAATCTCCGCCATCACATAAATTTCCAGGGTTTCATCTTTGTCCCTGTCCAATCCATAATCCTTCATGGTATCTATCACTTTCTGACCTTCTTCAATAGTCCGGCAAAACGGGATCATGACTTTAATATTGATCAAACCCATCTCTTCCCTCAATTTCTTTATCGCCAGGCATTCCAGCCGGAATCCTTCTTTGTATAAATCATGGTAATAACGCGAAGCGCCGCGGAATCCCAGCATCGGGTTTTCCTCATGAGGCTCAAAAGCAGTGCCACCGATCAGGTTGGCATATTCATTGGTTTTGAAATCACTCATTCTTACGATCACTTCTTTGGGATAAAAGGCCGCGGCTATGCAGGCAATACCCTGGGCCAGTTTATCGACGAAATATTGTGATTTATCAGGATAATGATGCGTTAGTTCACCAATCTTTTGTTTGACCGCCTCATCTTTTAGTTCATCATATTTAACCAGGGCCATGGGGTGCACCCGGATAAAATGCGTGATGATGAATTCCATCCGCATCAGGCCTACACCATCATTGGGATAAAACGAGAGGCGGAAAGCCTGGTCGGGGTCACCCGTGATCAGTTTCACCTCTGTTGTTTCCGGTTTATCAACCCGTGTGAAATCAAGTTCGGTTTCCCTGATAGCCAGTTTGCCTTTATAGATATAACCTGTTCTGCCCTCGCAACAGGACACAGTAATCCATTCCCCATCGGTAATTTTCTCCGTAGCATCCCCACAACCCACAATGGCCGGTACACCCAACTCCCTCGCCACTATGCTGGCATGACTGGTGCGTCCTCCTTTATTGGTAACAATAGCCGCGGCTTCCTTTAAAATGGGATCCCAGTCAGGGCTAGTAATATCAGTGATGATAATTTCCCCTTTTTTCAATTTACCGGCATCGGCTGGCGATTGCAATATCCTGGCAATACCCGCTATAACCTTGCTTCCGATCGCATTTCCCTGCGCCAGCCTTTCCCCTTTTTCCAATAACTGGTATTCTTTTATATAAAAAGGATTCCGTTGGGAATGCACGGTTTCCGGTCTGGCCTGGATGATAAATATTTCCCCGCTCTTTCCATCCTTGGCCCATTCAATATCCATGGGTTTGCCATAGTGGTTTTCAATCAGCAGGGCCCATTGGGCCAGCTTTGTGATTTCTTCATCACTCAAAACATATTGCTCTCTTTTTTCCAAAGGAGTTTCCGTATTTATGACGGCATTGTTATTTTTTTTCGGGGCATAGACCATGGTCCTTGTTTTTTCTCCCAGTTTTTTCTGGATAATGGCTTTTTTGCCTTGCTTTAAAGTGGGCTTAAAAACAAAAAACTCATCTGGTGTTACCGTGCCCTGGACTATATTTTCTCCCAATCCCCAAACCCCGCTAAGATGTATCAGCTCCCGGAAACCGGATTCAGGTTCAAGGGTAAAACCGATACCTGAACAGGCCAGGTCACTTCGCACCATTTTTTGCACGCCCACGGAAAGCAACACATCTTCATGTTTAAATCCATTGTCTTCGCGGTATTTGATTGCCCGGTCGGTATACAGGGAAGCATAACATTTGTGTACGGCGTTTATTAATTCATCATCTCCTTTGATATTGAGATAGGATTCATGCTGACCTGCAAAACTCGCCTGGGGAAGGTCTTCCGCAGTGGCACTGCTGCGTACCGCCACTTCTTCCTCTCCAGTTTTACAAAGTTCCTGGTAGGCTCCCAGGATTGCGTCGCGAAGATCCGCAGGAATTGCTGCCGACAAGATCAATTCACGGGCCTGCTGGCCGGTTGTTTTCAGGTTGGTATAATGTTGCCGGTCTAAGGTTTGCATCAATTGCCGCAGCGGTTCTTTCAATTTATTTTGTTCCAGGAAATAATTGAAGGCCCTGGCTGTGCTGGCAAACCCATCGGGTACACGAATGCCTTTCCCGGATAATTGGGTGAACATTTCGCCTAAGGATGCATTCTTACCACCTACCATGGCGGTGTCGCCAATCCTGGTTTCACTGAATTTCTTAATAAACATGGCTGCCTTTGTTTAATGAAGAGTAAAGGTTTGTTTTTTTAGGCATCGGGCCTATGATGGGGGTCAGAAAATAGATGACGGATATCATCAGAGACTGGATTTCTTCGCTTCTTTTTCTTTTTGTTTTTCCAGTTTGCGGAAATAACCACGTAATAAGAAGTTATGTTTCAGGGCTTCCATAATTTCGTTAAATCCTTCGGTTCCTTCCCGGATATGATCCAGGCTGCTCTTGAGATTGGAAGCCAGCGCCGTATCTTTTAATAATAGGTTGGCTGTGCCTTTCCCGTTGTCCAGGTCCTGCTGTATCATCCCCGCGATGGTATGGAGCGTATGGGCCAGCGTGTCAGCATCTTCTCCAACTTTATTGATTTTTAGAATGGCCTGGTTCAGGTTAACGGCCATTGCGGTGTCGGCCAGGATTGTCCCGAGGGAGCCCTTCCCTTGCTTAATATCCTCAACAATACCATGAATAGCATTGATGGATTGCTCTGCTTTGGCCGTAGCCCTTCGCACATTCATCATCGATGCGCGGAGATGCGCTGGTAAATTTTCATCTTCCAGTATGGACCATAAAGCGTTCCCGCTGTTAATGCGATGAATTGTTTTTTTCAACTCGGCGGCAATGACGGCCACATCATTGTTCGTATTCGCCAGGGTTTCAAGCATGTCATCCATTTCAATGCCTTTCTTGCTGGCCAGGATATCATCTTCCTCTACCAGTTCCGCAGCTGTTTTTACGGGTGAAATATTCAGGACCCTGTTCCCCATCAATCCGTCGGTACCAATGGAGACTACCGCGTTTTTCCTGATAAAGGGTTTCATCCTGGTTTCAATCAGCATCAGTACTTCGATCAGCGTATCATTGAGAATAATTACTTTTTTCACGGTGCCGGCCTGGATTCCTGCGTAACGAACATTATTTCCCGGCGTAAGTCCCTGCACATTTTCAAAACGGACTCTTAAGCGGAAGTTGGACCCGAATAAGTTTTCGTTTTTCCCGATCATATAAAGTAAAAGGATCAGGAAAAGGAGGCCACCCATGACAAAAACGCCCAGTTTAATATTTGAAATAGCCCGTCCCATATGATTATTCAAAAAATTCTTTAATTCTTGGATCTTTCGATTGCTTCAAAGCCTGGAAACTTCCCTCGGCATAACAAGTTCCGTCTATCAGCATGATCACGCGGTCTGATGCCATCCGGACACAGTTCATATCATGGGAAATGATCAGGGCAGCTGAATTATATTTCTTACGGATCTCAATCATCAGGTCAATGATTTCCTTACCCGTAATGGGGTCAAGACCGGTAGTGGGTTCATCATAGAGAATGATGGAGGGTTTTAATATCAGCGTGCGGGCCAGGGCGATTCGTTTCCGCAT
>DASUMO010000542.1:0-3086 GCA_036277695.1 Chitinophagaceae bacterium | reverse complement strand
AAATCGCCAACAGTAAAATTATAAATGCGTTCTCCCTGGCGGATCTTTTCCCTGATTTCGCCACCCAGTTTTACAATTTCAGACCCGATCAGCGTCTCAGAAAGATGCGAGAGTTTCATACCCATTTCATTTGCCGCAAATGTAATGGGATTGACCCAGATCGCAAGCCTGCTTTGATCAGTCCTGCTAATGAAAATGACCGCTTTTTGCGGTCATTTTTCTAATAATATTCTAAGCTGTTTAGCGATTGCGATGCCCTTTTCCATTCCCTTTTCCCCCGCCTTTTGACTTAGCCTGGCCACCGCCTCCATGTGCTTTATTTCCGCCACCCTGGGATTTGTATTTAGGATGCCCTTTTACCACATAATATTTAGGGTTATTGCTGTTACGGATGACTGCCTGGGAACGATTTCCCTTATAGCCCTTGTATTTTATCCTGTACGAGTCATGATACAAATAAGCCCTTGGCCGGTTGATCACAACTTTATAACCTGAATACAAATTATAACCCCGGTACGCAGGTGGCAGTCCATATGCAAACACCCAATTGGGACCAGATAAATAAATAAACTGCCGGGTGGGAACATAGTAATAAGCTTCAATATCCGGGAGATAATAATACTCAACATAATCATAGCCTACCGGGCCCCAGACTGGTTGAGCACCGATATTGACATTTACATTCAGGCTAACCTGGGCTCGTACTGAATTATAACTAAAAGCAGAAAAAAGGATAGCGGATACGATGAATAGTTTTTTCATTGCTTTATTCCTTTAGTCTTTAATTAGCCCAAAGAAAATGCCAAAGCCCGGGAAGGAACGCAAAATTCGGGTTAATACTCCTTATTAATTAGGCATTTAAGGGAAAAACAACTACCTGCAGGTATAATTACGAAGCAATCCTTCAGTCAAGGAAAAAGTAATTTATGAAAGGCAGAAAGCACAAGAGTTAAGATTTCAAAACAACTATTCAACTACTATTAAACAACTGTTCAACCACCGTTCAACCATCATTTACTGTAAAGGCTTATTTCCTTCCTTTTCGTTGTAATTTTTCTCCGCATCCTTTGCCTTTGCAAAATCGAGAATTACTCCGTTAATGCAATAGCGCAAGCCTGTTGGGGGAGGGCCATCTTCAAATACATGCCCCAGATGAGCTTTGCAACGTCCACACTGCACTTCGGTTCTTTCCATGCCATGTGTATGGTCTGGGGTATAGATAATGCTGCTTTTACTGATGGGCTGGTAAAAGCTGGGCCAGCCGCAACCGCTTTCAAATTTTGTATCGCTTTGGAAAAGGGCATTGCCGCAGGCTGCACAATAATAAGTACCCTTCTCGTTGAATTTTTCAAACTTGCTGGTCCAGGGTCTTTCTGTACCTTTTTGGCGGGCTATATAATAAACATCCTGGGGTAGGATTTTCTTCCATTCTTCTTCGCTCAAGGCCACCTTAGTTGTATCAGAATTGGAATAAACCGGGTTGCTTTTTTTGTTGATGGAATCCATTGTTGCGGTATTGTTTTTAGGAGAATTATTTTGGGAATAACTGCATTGCTGCAATACACCCAGCAGGGTCAGCATTCCTATTATACGAAGAGTTTGTATCATGCCCGATATTTTCATAACAAATGTACGTCAACTTGGTTGGGATGGTTTGTCCGGGGCCTGACAGCAGACCCGGTCTTAACAGTTTATTGCGGTTTAGACGTTCCGTTCAAAACTTTGGGAGGGAGTGTTTTTTAGCCCTTGTACAGTATATTTGTTGCTTACCAAGGTTAGCAGCAAGTTATGTTTAATCTCATTTTATTCGGACCGCCCGGAAGCGGTAAAGGTACTCAATCTGAAAGGCTGGTAGATCAATACGGGCTGGTTCACTTGTCCACTGGTAACCTGCTGCGCGAAGAAATAGCCCAACGCACTCCATTAGGCCTTGAAGCCAAGAGCTTTATGGATAAAGGCCAGTTGGTACCCGATGAGGTGGTGATCGGCATGGTGGATTCTTATTTTGACAAACACCGGGAAGCCAGGGGGTTTTTGTTCGATGGTTTTCCCCGGACAGTTGCACAGGCCATTGCGCTGGATAAATTACTGGAATTGAAAAAAACAGAAATCGGATCGGTACTCGCACTCGAAGTGAGCGAAGAAGAATTGGTGAAGCGGCTGCTGAACAGGGGGAAAACCTCGGGCCGCAGCGATGATACCAACGAAGATGTGATACGTAAACGATTTGCTGTTTACAGCAATGAAACGTCCCCTGTGGCCGATCATTACCGGAAGGCTAAAAAATTTCAGAGTATTAAAGGTGAGGGTAGCGTGGACGAAATTTTTAATGCAATCCGGGAGGCAATTGACAGGAAAATCAAAGTATAAAGCGGGTTGCCGATATGATGCACTAAAGATTCATACTTTGCCCGGTTCTATGAACAGCAATTGATTTTTCACCCAATGGTTTTCGTAATTTCCCTGTTACAAGCATTCACATGAGCCTGGAAAAGGAAAATTTCCTTCGAACCAAACTGGTTTCCTATTTACAACGCCTGGATCCCGCAACACCTCCCCGCTGGGGGAAAATGAATGTTCAGCAGATGATTGAACATTATGCCGGCGATGCTGTTCGCAATGCGAGCGGCCGCCTGAAATTCGATACTATCATGACCCCGGCAGGGAACCTGGGCCGTATGCGTGATTTCATGATGAGTGATAAGCCTTTTCGGGAGAATACCAAAAATCCTCTATTGGGCGAAGAACCTGCACCGACCCGATATAAAACCGTGCAGGCGGCAATCGGGGCCTTGCAACAGGAACTGATCTATTTTTTTGAAGCCTTTGAAAAAGACCCCCGGCTAATCACCCGCAATCCTTTTTTCGGGGACCTGGGATTTGAGCAGAATGTACAGCTGCTTTACAAACACGCTATCCATCATCTCCGGCAATTTGGTGTAGAACCACTGGCCAGGTAAAAGTTAATTACTAAACCTGTTCTTACAATAATAGAGGTGAAGTGTTGTCGCAACTATTTAGTCGTTTTTATTTTTTGTCCCGAGTAAGGAATCCGCTCTGGCCAGGCTGCTTAAAATAGCCTCTTT
>DASUMO010000541.1:0-2977 GCA_036277695.1 Chitinophagaceae bacterium | reverse complement strand
CGAAGTCCGAGGTCCGAAGTCCGAAGTCCGAGGTCCGAAGTCCGAGGTCCGAAGTCCGAGGTCCGAAGCTCGAAGCTAGCATCGGCCTGCCGGTTTACCTGCCGTAGGCAGGCAGGGCTCGCAGCCCGTAGCTAAAACCACATATTATTAAAACCAAGCATCCTTCATGAGCATCCCCTCGATCATCTTTCCCGAAACCCTGAGCGGGGACCAGCTGGATCAATTCCTTGCGTTGGGTTGGTTCCGCATGGGACAAAGCATTTTTACCATCAACAGTTATATGTTCGGTTCAAGCTGGCATAGTGTTTATTGGATACGCCTGAACGTGAGAAATGCCCGGTTCGGTAAAAGCGCCAGGAAGATCTGGAATCTCAATAAAGATTTTTCCTTTACTGTGGATCCCTATCAGCCTTCGGAAGAGACCGAAGCCTTGTATAGCCTGTATAAAAGCAGCGTTGACTTTGATGGACCCCAGACAGTGGGTTCTTTCCTGGAAGAGGATAAAGCAGCCCTGGTGTATAATACCCGTATAATCCGGGTAAGGCTGGGTGAACAATTGATTGCCGCCGGAGTTTTCGACCTGGGCGAAAACAGTATTGCAGGTATCATGAATTTCTATCACCCCGATTTTAAAAAATATAGCCTGGGCAAATACCTGATGTTGCTGAAACTAAACTACGCGGGCCGCCTGGGTATGCATTATTATTACCCCGGTTATATTGCCAGGGGTTATCCCAAATTCGATTATAAGCTTTTTATCGATCCTTCGGCTACTGAAGTATATGACTGGGACGAAAGCGGTTGGATACCCCTGCATGATTTCCTCCGCAAACACCCACTACATGAGTACAACGGAGACTAAGGGTCCGGGTTACTTCAAACACTTTACCGCAAGGCAACTCCCCCCGCTACTACTAAGGTGGTATTGATTCGTCAAAGGCAGCTTGCTAATTTCATAATAGTAGTTTTCAATCATTAAACCTTTTTTATGAAACATTCATTTTGCAAAATGTTCAGCACGCTATTACTCTGCTTGCTGCTATACTCCTTCACACCTATCCATTCCCAGCTTTGTCCCGGATTCATCAAAACATTTACCGATTGGATCAAACAAAAGCCGGGGATGAATGATGGGTCGCATGCGGTGGGTGCAAAAATGTCGGGCGTAACTATAAAGGATAAAAATCCTGACCGCTATCCCTGGGGTTTTATTTATTGTGCCGAAGGCCGGGTAGGCTTAAGCGGCAACAACCTCGTAGGAAGATTCACCGTGGTTTTCAGTGACCGCAAAGGAAGCGATGGCAAGCGTTTTAATCCAGACAAAACCGATCTCATGGATGTTACGATCTATGCCGATGGGCGGGTACAATTTATGCTGCGCAGCTGGGGTAATGCCACTTATTTTTTGCAGAATGTACAATGCCATGGAGATGGATTCATCACAGGCCTTGCGAGGGAAGGCGGGAGCAGGCCTTCCTTTGTCACGATAGCATTACGTAAAGAGATTATGCACCCGGGCAGCGATGGTTTTCGGGACTGGCCGCGATAAATGTTTGTTTTGTTGGAATACAGTCGGCAGGGCCGCGAAGGGTCTTATCTTTGCAAGGCAGCTGCTTACCATGATCGATATCTACCAGCAACGTATAAGCGCGGAACTCAGGGCCTGGCAAAAACAAATGCTTCGCAGGCCTTCCTTTTTCAATAAACTGTCCAAACGTATTCAAACGAAGGTCAATAGCTGGATACCTGAAAAAGTACATGAAGCCATTACGGCGACCCTGAAACAAATGATCCGCGGGGTTTTATTCAGCGCCAGGCATACAACCACCAGTCCATTAAAAACAGCCAGCCTGGAAACAAGGGAGGAACTGGTGCTGAAAAAAATAGACGTGTATCGCAAGACGGCGGCCGTGGAAGGTGGTATAACGGGCGCAGGAGGTATATTGCTGGGATTGGCGGATTTTCCGATCCTGATCGGCATTAAGCTCAAGCTGCTCTTCGAAATTGCTTCACTCTATGGATTTAATGTGGACGATTATAAGGAAAGGCTCTATATCCTGCACATTTTTGAACTGGCCTTCTCCAGTCACCAACACCGGAAAAACGTTTACCTCAAAATGGTGGACTGGAATCAAAAGAGCAAGCAATTGCCGGATGATATTCACCAGTTCGACTGGCGGAATTTCCAGCAGGAATACCGCGATTATATTGACCTGGCAAAAATGGCGCAGTTGGTCCCGGTCATTGGCGCACCGGTCGGATTCGTTGTCAATTACCGCCTGATCCGCAAATTGGGAAAGACGGCGATGAATGCTTACAGGATGAGGTGGCTGGATTAAATTAACCGGGGATTGATCGCATGCGGTAACTTTTACTATTCGCCATCGTTTCAGGAATTATGGCTGATAATCCTAAAAAGATCACCATGGCAGCATCCCAGCATTCTCCCGGGCGGCATTATGGAAAACTTTTAAAATCTTGCCAGTTCTCCCATATTACTTTAACGGAATCCCGTTATGAAGCCAACAGTGTGCTACCAGTCCATTTTCATGATAACCCCTATTTCAGTTTTTCATTGAAAGGTCAATTTATAGACAAACTGGAGGGAAGGGAATTTATATCCGGTAACAATAACCTTTTGTTTCATTCGCCGCATACGGAACATACCTGCAGGTTCCTGGACGAAACCGTGCATTGCTTTTTTATAGAGTTCGACAAAAAATGGATCGAACCAATGGTTGGTAATGCCCTGCTTATAAGCCAGAGTAAAGAGCATAAAGGGATGAAGTTGCTGAAACTGGTTTCGGGAATTTATCAAGCTTTTTTGACAAGGGACTTCTATGCCGGCCTGATATCCGAAGGCCTCACACTGCAATTAATAGCAGAGACCTCCTGTCAACCCGCTTATAGCAAAAAGGCCCCAGGCCTGGTAAAAAGGATACTGGACCGATTGAAAGAAGAGAAGAATGCCAGTGAA
>DASUMO010000540.1:0-2021 GCA_036277695.1 Chitinophagaceae bacterium | reverse complement strand
GATGGAAACAGTTCCAGTAATCAAAATCCGCTGCATATCTATTCCAGTACGGGTCCGTTTAATGTAAGCCTGGCCGTAACATCAAATGCCGGTTGTACAAGTTCCAAAACCCAGTTACTGAATACTGTCTTTGCTGAACCGCAGGCGGCCTTTACAAGTTCCGCTGAAGTGTGCATCGGCAATCCAGTCAGCTTTACCGACCAGAGCAGCGTAACAGGTGGTACAGTAAACCAATGGAGCTGGAATTTCGGGGATGGCAATACTTCTTCGCAACAAAATCCTTCTCATACCTTTTCCAGTGCAGGAACCTATACTGTTACTCTGAATGCACAATCTTCACAGGGCTGTCCAACTGTCAATAATATAGCAACGCGTACAGTAACTGTCAATCCATTACCCGTTGCCGATTTTAGTATACCACTCAACGGCTGCGTGAACAGGAATCTAACCATTACAGACGCATCCCTGGTTAATGCCGGTACGATCACGAAATGGAATTGGAATTTTGGTGATGGCAATAACAGCCTATTGACATCGGGAAACCCCTTTACGCATAATTATACAAGTGCCGGCTCCTATAACATTACCTTGCAGGTGGAAAGCAATAAGGGTTGTGTGAGTACTGTTGTGGCAAAACCAATAGAGATAAATATATTGCCCAGGGCAGCCTTTGCTGTACCCGAAGCTTGCCTAAGTGATGTGCAGGCACCTTTTTCTGACAGTAGTACCATTGCCTCAGGTAGTATTAATGGGTGGAGCTGGAATTTTGGAGATCCGAATGCCAATGCTTCCAATCCCAATGTATCGGTACTGCAGAACCCTACGCATCATTATACCATGGCCGGGCCTTATACTGCTACGCTGGTTGCTATTTCCGATAAAGGTTGTACGGACACTTTGAGCAGGACTTTTGTTGTTAATGGTTCCCTGCCACAAGCCGTATTCGCTGTACAAAATACAGGACCGCTCTGCAGTAATGCAGATCTCTCGATCAAAGATGGTTCTACTGTTGATATCGGGAGCCTGGTGAGAATGGAAATATTCTGGGACTATGTGAATGACCCAACGAACAAACTGGTGGATGATGATCCTGTTCCTGGTAAAATCTATACTCACCGTTATCCCGAATTCGGTTCACCTGCATCCAGGACAGTAACGATACGTTATATTGCTTATTCAGGCGCCAGTTGTTTTCATATTCAAACGCAAACCATTACTTTATTGGCTACACCCAGTCTCCAGTTTGGAGCTGTGCCTGGCGTTTGTGAGGACGCCGCTTCCTTCCCCATCAGCCAGGCCAGTTTGTTGAACGGGTTACCCGGCACCGGGCTATTCAGCGGACCTGGCGTGACAGCGAACGGTTTATTCAACCCATCAATTGCGGGGGCCGGGCGGCATACCATTACGTATACCTATAACGCTGCAAATGGATGCAGCAATGCAGTGACTTCAACGATTGAAGTGAATCCCAAACCAGGGATCAATGCCGGACCGGATAAAGTTGTTTTGCAGGGCGGAGCCGTTACCTTAACACCTTCCCTGAACCAGGGTGTACCGGTATCATATTTATGGAGTCCTGCTACAGGCTTAAATGATCCAACCCTTGCGAATCCATCTGCATCACCAGCGGATGATATTACCTATACCCTGACTGTTACATCCGATAAGAACTGTTCAGCCAGTGACCAGGTCTTTGTAAAAGTTCTGAAAGCACCGGCTATTCCGAATATTTTCAGTCCCAACGGGGACAATATTCATGACCGCTGGGAAATTGCCGCGCTCGAAAGTTACCCGGGTTGTACTGTTGACGTATATAATCGTTATGGTCAGCTGGTCTTTCATTCAGTGGGGTATAGCCGGCCCTGGGATGGAAAAGTAAATGGAAAGGATGTTCCGGTTGGGACTTATTATTATGTGATCGATCCAAAGAATGGCCGCAATAAAATAGCCGGCTATGTGGATGTAATAAGGTAAAAAGAAAAAAATGAAACCTGTAATATTTGTATTGGTAATGATTTGCA
>DASUMO010000539.1:0-6179 GCA_036277695.1 Chitinophagaceae bacterium | reverse complement strand
GAATTTCACGCTGTATCCCTTCATTATTTTAAGGTCAAACTGGTGTTTGCCCGTGGCTACCAGTTCATATTCCGGCTGGCCTTCAATGAAAGCAAATAGGATCAGGCCTTTCAAATAGAATTTAGCTATAGCGCCGGGAGCCAGTTCGTATTCTCCCGTATATTTTTCAAGCTCCGATTTGTTCATGGCCATAGCCCGGGTCTCCTTCGTAAACTCAATATCTTTTACCCCGCTTTCGAATGGTACGCTTAATTTACCTATATCACCTTTTGCATCTGTATGAAAACTTACAGGAAACGGTGGAATTCCTTCCGAAGGATCTGCAACAACCGTTTTGAACTGGTCGTAATGAATATGCTCAAGCTTAACATCCATGTTATTGAATTTGGAAACCAGTGATCCATCTTTCAGCATGATCTCTATACTGCCATATCCCGGGCTGGAATAGATACCCGTGTAGGCCTGCAATTCATGCGAGGGATTGGTATTGAATTTCCGGCTACTGCTATCCGGTTTGCCCACCGCCTTTGCAGCCTCCCTTGCTTTTTTCGCAGCATCAAGCTGGGTCTTGTTCCAGTTCCGGTATGGAAGTTTTAGCATTCTGTCCGCAATAAAATTCCGGATCACAGAAACTGGTTGACCCTGGTTGCTGACCACATAAATACCAATACTATCACTGGGAAAGAACCCAGTAGAACTGATAAAGCCGTCAATGCCGCCTCCATGTTCTACGCGGTAATGACCACGGTAACTGCTAATACCCCAGCCCAGTCCATAGCCGCTCAGGTGAACGTCGGGGTTTTCCGCACCGGGCAATCCTCCACCCGTAGCCATTTGAATGGTCATGGCCTGGGTGCGGAATATCGGCGGCAGGATTTGCTTGCCATTGTATTTTCCATTGTTGATCCAGGTGATCAGCCATTTGGCCATATCTTTTGCACTGCTGTTCACCGAACCCGCCGGGCCCATGGCATCAATATTCCGGTAAGGAATGGCTTTAATGGCGGAATCCTTGATAGTAGCAAAGGCCAACGAATGATCAGCGGATTTTTCCATGTCCAGGGTAGACATATTGGTATTGGTCATTCCCAGTGGGACGAGGATTTTTTCTTTCATATTTTCCTCCCAGCTTTTACCGGTAATTTTTTCAATGACCACACCCTGCGCCATAAACATAAAATTGTTGTATTGAAACTGTTCCCGCAGTTCTTTGCTGGGTTCCAGGTGCTGGATGCGCTCGAGGAACTCCTTCCGGCTGGCCCAGGAAGCATACCATGAAAAATCATGGCGGGGTAAACCGGTGCGGTGACACATCATATCCCGCAAAGTGGCGTGGGCATTGGTGTATTCATTTTGAAATTTGAGTTCCGGCAGGTAGTTTCTTACGGGTTTATCAATATCAAGTTTGCCATCAGCATGAAGCATACCCAGCAGGGCTGCCGTAAAAGCCTTGGTGCAGGATCCAATGGCATACTGGGTGTTTTCGGTAACGGGAAGTTTTTTATCCATATCCCTGTAACCGAACCCACCGGTATAAACAACTTTTCCTTTTTCCACCACGGCAATTGAAACACCGGGAGCTTTCCAGTCTTTCAATATCTTGAGGACAAAAGTATCCAGTCCTGCCAGCCTTTTATCGGCCGGGGCTTGTGAAAAAAGACCTGGAGAAAAGGAAAGAAAAATGAAATAAAATAATAGCTTTCTCATATTAATTAGTTTGTCGGATAACCGAAGTTAAATAGAAAACATTGCTGAAAGACTGATAAAGGACTGCCTTATGATAGGGCCTGGTCCAGGTCAGTGATAATATCCTGCACATTTTCGATTCCTACATTCATCCGGATCAACCCATCGGTGATGCCATATTTTTGTTTTTCTTCTTTGGGTACGCTATAATGCGTCATTGAGGCAGGGTGGGAAAGCAGGGTATCACAGGTGCCCAGTGAAACGGTGCGTACGCACATCTGCAATTTGTTCATGAAATGAATACCACCCTTCAATCCTGCTTTTAACTCAAAGCTCATCATGGCGCCCGGGTGCCGCATTTGTTTCAAAGCAGTATAATGATCGGGATGGTTGGGAAGACCGGTATAATTTACATTGGCTACCGCGGGATGGTTATCCAGGTAATGGGCCAGTTCCATGGCATTATGGCAATGTCTTTCCATCCTTAGCTCCAGTGTTTTCATACCATTGATCAGCAGGAAAGCATCAAAGGGATTGGCATTTCCGCCGAGGGTTTTTGCGATGGTATAGACCCTGGTATTCATAAAATCAATATCGGTGCCCAGGAGGATGCCGCCAATCGCCGTGCCATGACCATTCAGAAATTTTGTTGTGGAATGCACAATAAAATCCACTCCAAAACGGAAAGGTTGTTGCAGGTAAGGTGTAGCAAATGTGTTATCACATGCAACCAATAATCCTTTTTGTTTGGCGATTGAACATAACAATTCAATATCTACGCATTGAATAGTGGGGTTAGCCGGTGTTTCAATATAGAGCATGCGGATGGCCGGGTCTTTTTGCAAGGCTGCCTCTGCAAGGGCAGTATCCCGGAGGTCAGCGATGATCGCCTCAATGCCGAGTGCCGGCAATACCTTGCTCATCAGTTCTTCGGTGCCGCCATAAAGTGAATAATGAGTCAGAATCTTATCACCAGGCTTAAGGGTTGACAACATGAGGGTGGTAATGGCGGCCATTCCCGAAGCATGGAGTAGCCCCTTTACAGCCAGGGGCGCGCCATTTTTTTCAATGCCAAAAGCTTCCAGCGCGGCGATCTTGTTCTCCGCTTCGGTGAAGGTGGGATTACCCCAGCGGGAATAGATATAACCTTTTTCCTGGCCGCTGAAACGCCGCATGCCCTGTTCCGCTTCATCAAATACAAAAGTACTGCTGGCATAGATGGGTACGAGGTGGGCATAAAGAGGATCCTGGGTATGGCCCGCATGTACGGCCAGTGAGCTCCACCCGGTAAACGAAAAATCTTTCATGAGTAATAGTTAAATCAAAAAATGAAATTAGCGTATTAAGCCATTCCCGCCGTTGATCCGGGAATTAGAAAAGCAGCCCGCCTCTTCCCGGGAAAAGATATTATAAAGTATCGTGGAAAACTTTTCGGGCAAATAAATCAACTGAATGAGAAATTTGGATGAATTCTATACCAGTACCGAAGCCACCTGCACATGAAGGAACTGCTCCAACAGCTCGCCAGTTATAATAGTTGGGCCAACCAACGACTCATGGATTTTATCCTGACCCTGCCTGAGGAAAAACAGCAGGCGGAAATACCCAGCAGCTTTAACAGTCTTCAAAAAACCATCCTCCATATGTGGGATGCCGAAAGCATCTGGTGGCAGCGGATGAAATTGCATGAACGTTTTGTTCGGCCCAGCGACAATTTCAAAGGCAGCACCCGCGACGTCGTGAATGGGTTGATGAGCCAGTGCCGCCTTTGGGAAGGATGGGTAAAAAACGCGGCGCCGCATGTGCTGGATCATGTATTTGAGTACCGGAATAATAAAAAAGAACAGGTCAAACTCCCCATTTACCAGATGCTGCTCCATGTGTTTAATCATGACACTTACCATCGGGGTCAGCTGGTTAATATGTTAAGACAACTTGGAGCTGAGAAGCTTCCGCAAACCGACTTTGCAGCCTGGGTGCCATTGAAAAAATAGGAGGGTCCCTTTTCATTTTCCTCCGCAGAAATTAATCCGCATGAAAGGATTAACTTAGGATAGCGATGAGAAAATGGTTTCTTCTATTTATTCTCAAGGGTCTTGTAGTTGATGCAGGCGCCCAGGCTCTTTATTTTAACTGGGCAAAGCAATTGGCGGGGGCAGGCGATAAAACCGCCCATTCCATAGCCGTTGATTCTTCCGGCAACGTATATACGACAGGGTATTTTTCGGGTACAATCGACTTTGATCCGGGACCAGGGGTTTTCAATATGGTTGCACCAGCACCTACCGTTTTTATTTGCAAACTGAATGCAAACGGTGATTTTGTATGGGCCAGGCAAATGACAGGAACGCGCAGTGAATCCTTTACCGTTGCCCTGGATGCGGTAGGCAATATTTATGTGTCGGGTTACTTCTATGGAACGGTCGATTTTGATCCGGGCCCGGCTAATTTGTTCATCACTTCATTTGGGGAGACAGATGTTTTTGTTTCCAAGCTGGATCCTTCAGGTAATTTATTCTGGGTAAAACAAGTAGGCGGCACCTGCGGAGAAATCGGCAATAGCATGGCGGTAGATGCTTTGGGCAATGTTGTTGTAACCGGTGAGTTTTGCGGTACTGTAGATTTTGACCCCGGCCCCAATGCCTATAATCTAACCTTTGCCAATGGAAGCGATGCGTTTGCTTTCAAACTTGACGCAACAGGAAACTTTGGATGGGCCAGGAAATGGGGTACTGGCAGGGCTTCTAACCGGGGACAGGCCATAGCTATAGACGGCAGCGCCAATGTTATCGTGACCGGCATTTATTTTGGCGCGATGGACATGGACCCGGGACCAGGGACCTATACCCTTACTTCCAGTGGCAACACCAGCTTTGACATATTTGTTGTAAAACTGGATGTGATGGGTAATTTTCAGTGGGCCCGTAGCCTGGGAAGCCCAGGGACTGAATATCCCCGAGCGGTAGCTGTTGATGCCAGTTTGGATATTTATATCGCCGGGGTGTTCTTTGATGTTGCGGACTTCGATCCCGGTGGGACCAGCTTTGAACTGACTACGGCTGGTGCAGTCGATGTCTTTGTATGTAAATTAAACTCGTCTGGCAATTTTATATGGGCAAAACAATTGGGGGGTGCTGGCGGAGATGTATGTAATTCATTAACGCTGGACAAGAATAACAATCCTTATGTCATTGGAAGTTTTGCCGGGAACGCGGATTTTGACCCGGGCCCGGCTACATATACAATGACCGCAAGTAGTTCCGACATTTTTATATCGAAGCTGGATCCTTCCGGTAATTTCGTTTGGGCCAAACAGTTAGGGGGAAGCCTGGAAGACCAGGGCTATGAGATTGCCGTTGACGCAAGGGCTAATGTATATACTACTGGTTTATTTTCCGGTTCCGCTGATTTTGATCCGGACGCAGGTGTTTATGTACTCAACTCCGTAGGAGAAAAGGATATCGTCGTTCATAAACTGGGTCCCTGTGTAAACAATCTGACTACCAACCTGGTTGCCGCCGCATGCCGGAGTTATACCTTGAATAATCAAACCTATTCCTCATCGGGTGTTTACACACAACGCCTGGTCGACTCCCGGGGTTGCGACAGTATGGTGTCCCTGGATCTAACCATTCTGCCCAGCGCCAGTTCAACAATTTCAAAAACGATTTGCGCCGGTCAATCCTATAACGGTCATAGTGCTGCCGGTGAGTATGCCGATACGCTGGTGGCGGCAAATGGTTGTGATAGCATCAGCATTTTGCAGTTGACGGTATTAGCCAGGCCTTCACCTTATCTCGGGGTAGATACTTTCTTTTGCTCCGGCGATTCTCTTGAATTATTCCCCGGAAGATTTGATTCCTATACCTGGCAAGATGGTTCTTCCAATAATTCCTTCGTCGTCAGGCAACCGGGCCTGTATTCGGTTGTCGTCACCAATCAATGCGATAGGGGAGAAGATGCCATACTCATAC
Organism: Chitinophagaceae bacterium; assembly: GCA_036277695.1. Lineage (GTDB taxonomy): Bacteria > Bacteroidota > Bacteroidia > Chitinophagales > Chitinophagaceae > CADEDV01. The sequence continues at coordinate 519 of DASUMO010000539.1, read as the reverse complement.
AGGAACAGACCTGTGATCTTTATTTTCCATCTGCATTCACACCCAACAATGATGGCCGAAATGATCAGTTCAAAATCCTGAATGGCTATCATTTGAAGGATTTTCAGCTGGAGATATTTAACCGCTGGGGACAAAAAGTCTTCCATACAAATGATGCAGGCAGGGGTTGGAACGGTTTGTTCAGGGGAATGCAGGCGGAAACAGGGGTCTATGTATGGCATTGTCGTTTTGAAAAAGCGGGTATTCCTAATTACAGGAAAGGCACAGTTCTGCTGATCAAATGATGCTCCTGCAGTAGATATCGGGCATTTCATCTAACCGCTTTTCCGGTTCTATCAATTGCTATCGTCCTTTAGTTAACCTGTGTTTTTATTCTTTGGCGGCATCTTTCTTCAAAAATCTCCATTCTTGTTTTTACTTAACAGGTTATCAAGCCGGGTCTGGGTACTTGTAACAGGTACTCTAACAATCGCAGCTTCCAGAAGCCTCTTCTAAGTAGCTACTAAACGAGGGTTGTAC
>DASUMO010000538.1:0-8162 GCA_036277695.1 Chitinophagaceae bacterium | reverse complement strand
TATTACGAAGAAAAAGCTTCCGGGTACATAGCTTATGGTGACAGCACCCACCGCTTAAGCCGTGTAAAAGCCAAAGAAATTTGCGAAAGAGTGCTGGCACAAAAAGACTCCTCAGAAGGTAAGATCAATTGTTATAATCTGCTCACGGAGATCAACAGGAAATCCCTGCAATTCCATATTGAGAAAGTGAATATCCCCAATCAACCCTTCCGGGCGCTGGTAGCATACAGGAATTGCAACACCATTTATCTAAGGCTGATCAAAGCCGATGAAAAATTGAAAAAGGAACTGGAAAATCAACACGGTGATAAATTCTGGCCGGCCATTTTAGCGGCCAAAGCTGAAAAAAACTGGCAGCAAAACCTTCCTGCTACCAATGACCTGCAGGAACATAAAGTAGAAATAAAAGTGGATGCACTGCCTGTAGGCGATTATGTGCTGGTTGCTGGTACAGAAAAGGATTTCAACAGCAAGAAAGCAATCCTGGGCGCAAGGTTAATGTATGTTTCAAACCTGAGTTATGTCAATAACCAACGGGATTATTTCATCCTGAACAGGGATAACGGTCAACCCGTTCCCAATGCAGCCGTCCAGGTATGGGAAAGAAAATATGATTACAAAACTTCCAATTTCCAGTATGAAAAATTCGGGGCATATAAGACGGACCGAAACGGATTTTTCATGGTTGGCCTTCCCAAGGAACAGCCCTATGGTAACCATATTTACCAGCTGGAGATCAGTTCGGGTAATGACAGGCTGTTCATGAATGATTACGCCAATGATTATTATTATTATCCTGGCAACAGGGGAACGGGAGAACCGGAACTCAAACATTCCATTTTTCTTTTTGCCGACCGGAGTTTGTACCGGCCGGGACAGGCGCTTTTCTTTAAAGGAATCGTGTTGCAAAGAAACCAGGTTAATAAAAGCGCGACTGTAACAGAGAACTTTTCAACTAAAGTTTATTTGCGGGATGCGAATTACCAGAATATTGATAGCATAGAGGTAAAAACAAATGAATTCGGTTCTTTCAACGGCAAATTCCAGTTACCGGCCGCTGGCCTTAACGGGCAGTTCAGCATTTATACAAAAACAGATGGAGGACAGACCGACTTCCGGGTAGAAGAGTATAAACGCCCGAAATTTTATGTGGAATACGAACCAATAAAAGGAACTTATAAAGTAAATGATACGATCAAACTGGGAGGTTTTGCAAAGGCCTATGCCGGAAATAATATTGATGGCGCCACTGTAAAATACCGCGTGGTGCGCCAACCTCGTTTTCTTTACCCCTGGTTATTCTGGCGATGGCCACTTCCCCGCACAGCAGAAATGGAAATTGCGCAGGGGGAAGTAAAAACAGACCAGGAAGGAAAATTCACCATAGAATTTACCGCTATCCCCGACCTGGCACTGGATAAAAAATTAGAACCGGTATTTGATTATCGCGTGTATGCTGATGTAACGGATATCAATGGAGAAACAAGAAGCGGGGAGAAATTGATAACGGTGGGTTATAAATCCTTGCTTTTAAAAACCAATATTCCCCCTATTCTCCCGGTAGATAGTCTTAAATCTTTCTCCATCCGCACGGAAAATATGAATGGGCAATTTGAACCCTCCACGGTAACGGTAACTATTTTTAGACTGGAAGCAGAAAAAAGATTGATCCGTCCCCGTTATTGGGAGAGGCCTGACCAGTTTGTAATGAGCAGGGATGAGTATATCCGTCTTTTCCCCCATGATGAATACGATAATGAAAGTGATCAGCGTAGCTGGAAAAAAGCGGGAAAGGTTTGGGAGAAAAAAGATTCTGCCAGGGATAATGGTGAATGGAAAATAGACAATGGAAAGTTGACGCCGGGCTACTATGTGGTGGAAATTGTAACGAAAGATAAAGACGGTGCGGAAGTCAAGGATGTAAAATACCTGGAATTGTTTGATGATAAAAGTAAAGAGCTGAACAGGCCGCAATATTTGTGGAGCCAGGCCGCCTCCCCCATTGAGCCGGGCGAATCCACTTCCGTTAAATTGGGTAGCAGCACCGGGGAATTATTTATGATTCATGCGGTAGATAAAGGCAGTCTTGATCAACAGCCCCCGGTCATCAACTATTCATTTGTAAAACTGAACAATGAAAAACGAAATTTTGACTTCAGGGCAACCGAAGCCGACCGCGGGGGCTATGGCGTAAGCTGGATTTTTGTGAAGCATAACCGCTTTTACCAATACAACCAGACTATTGTAGTTCCCTGGACCAATAAAGATCTCACAATTGAATATGCGAGTTTCCGGGATAAAACCCTTCCCGGCAGTGAGGAGAAATGGAAAATCAGGATCAGTGGTTATAAAAAAGAAAAGATTGCCGCGGAAATGCTGGCCAGCATGTATGATGCTTCACTGGACCAGTTTTACCCTCATAACTGGAACAAACCGGGCATCTGGCCCTCCTATTACAAAAGATATAACTGGAATGCAAGTACTAATTTTTCAAAAATTGAATCGGTTACCAAATACATAGAACAGCGGGAACATAAGAATTTGCATAAACAATACGATATTCTGCAAACCTTTTTCGCCGGAAGTGGATATCCGATTCCATTTTTACAATATAAAAGGGTCGGTGTAGAAGATATGATGGCCCAGGCACCAGGGATAGAAGTAATGGCAAATGCCGTCCGGGATTCTGCGGTACCAGATGCTTTAGAAGGTGATGCTTCAGCTGTTGAAAAAGGCCAAACCAGCGCCCCCGTTACTACAACTCGACAGGCGGCAGAAGTACAAATCCGGAAGAACTTCAACGAAACAGCATTTTTTATCCCGGATCTGAAAACAGATGCGGAAGGAAATATCGAATTTTCCTTTACCCTGCCCGAAGCATTGACCCGCTGGAAATTCCAGGCCCTTGCGCATACCAAAGAAGGAGCTTTCGGTTATAGCAGCAAAGAGATCATTACGCAAAAAGAGCTCATGCTCCAGCCCAATGCACCCCGTTTTCTCCGGGAAGGTGATAAGATGGAATTCAGTTCCAAAATCGTCAACCTGACGGGAAAGGAAATTACGGGCCAGGTTGAATTGCAGTTGTTTGATGCCAGCAACAATCAATCCGTAGACGGATGGTTCAAGAATATGATGCCCAACCAGTATTTCACGATTGCGGCCGGCCAGAGTGAATCCGTGAAATTTCCCCTTGAAATTCCTTATCTCTTTAATAAGGCCCTGGTATGGCGGATGGTTGCCAAGGCAGGTAACCATAGCGATGGTGAAGAAAACGCCTTGCCGGTACTGACCAACCGCTTACTGGTTACAGAGACCCTGCCCCTGCCTGTACGTGGTGGTGGCACGAAGGAATTTAGTTTTGATAAATTGCTGAAAAGCGGCAGCAGTGAAACCCTGCAACATTATGCAGTAACGCTGGAATATACTTCGAACCCTGCCTGGTATGCAGTGCAGGCCCTTCCCTACCTGATGGAATATCCTTATGATTGCGCAGAACAAAACTGGAACCGATATTATGCCAATTCACTGGCCTCCATGATTGCCAATTCATCACCCAGGATCAAACAGGTATTTGAAAAATGGAAAACTACGGATACTGCTGCCCTTCTGAGTAATCTCCAGAAAAACCAGGAGCTGAAATCAATCCTGCTGGAAGAAACACCCTGGGTTTTACAGGCGCAAAGCGAAGCCCAGCAAAGGAAAAATATCGCCCTGCTGTTTGATATGGTTAAAATGAGCCAGGAACTCAGCAATTCCTTTGAAAAACTGAAACAAATGCAAAGCAGCAATGGCGGTTTTGTTTGGTTCAAAGGCGGACCGGATGATTATTATATCACCCAGTATATTGTTACCGGGATGGGGCACCTTAAAAAACTCAATGCTATTGCAGGCCCTGCCCAGCTCAACAAGATTAACCAGGTGCTGGCAACAGCCATACCTTACCTGGACCGCAAGATTAAAGAGGAATATGATCAGCTGGTAAAAAATAAGGCGGACCTGAAAAAGCATATCCCGGGTTATACGGCTATCCATTACTTATATATGCGGAGCTTTTTCCCGGAATATAAAATACCCGCTGCGTCGCAAAAAGCGGTTGATTATTTCAGGAGCCGGGTGCAGCAAAACTGGACGATTCAAAATAAATATATGCAGGGTATGACGGCACTTGCGCTTCACCGCAACGGTGACAACAAAACTCCCGCGGCTATTTTGAAATCCCTGAAAGAAACCTCCATCAACCATGAGGAACTGGGAATGTACTGGAAAGATGCAGGCAGAAGCTGGTGGTGGTATGAAGCCCCGATTGAGCGGCAATCCTTACTGATCGAAGCTTTCCAGGAAATCAGCAAAGACAGTAAAACAGTGGATGATCTACGCACCTGGTTGCTCAAGAATAAACAAACCAATAACTGGGCAACTACCAAGGCCACTGCAGAAGCCTGTTACGCCTTGTTATTAACCGGAACCAATTGGTTGAACAGCGAACCCGTGGTGGAAATCAAACTGGGTAATAGCAGCTATTCTTCCGCTGACAATAAACAGGAAGCCGGGACGGGTTATTTCAAAACCAGCATCGAGGGAAAATCAGTGAAACCCGAAATGGGAAATATCACGGTGAAGGTCGGGTCATCAACTTTGCCTTCCGGCGGTGGGGGGACGACCTGGGGCGCTATCTACTGGCAATATTTCGAAGACCTGGACAAGATCACGACCGCCTCCACACCGCTGAAACTGGTTAAGAAATTATTTGTTGAAAAAAATACGGATCGTGGCCCCGTACTTACACCGGTCAATGATGGCGACCTGCTGAAAGTGGGTGATAAGATAAAGGTTAGAATAGAGCTAAGGGTAGACCGGGATATGGAATATGTACACATGAAGGATATGCGGGCAGCTGCCATGGAACCGGTCAACGTGCTTAGCAGCTATAAATGGCAGGGTGGCCTGGGTTACTATGAAACTACCCGTGATGCCAGCACGAATTTCTTTTTCAGTTACCTGCGGAAAGGAACCTATGTTTTTGAATATCCCCTGTTCCTGACCCATACCGGCAACTTCAGCAATGGCATTACCAGTATCCAGTGCATGTATGCTCCTGAATTTTCCAGTCATTCAGAAGGGGTGCGGATAAAAGTTGAGTGATTAAAAACAAAAGGGATCAGTATGTATTTGATTAAATTCATACTGATCCTTTTTTATCTCCCCCTTACCTTCTGGTGGAATAGAATCAGCCGGATTAGACGGCTTCTTAGTAATTTCACGCTGTATTTGTCACTATGAAAGTTTTTATTTCCACCGTTCTATTCATGCTGCTGGTAATATCCTGTAAAACCGCGAAAAACATCAGTGGCATTTACCGGCTCCACGCAGCTTCAAGGACCATGCTGGTCTTACACGAGGATCACCGCTTTGAGTTCGTTAAAAATTTTGCCCAACCCGGACCTGCTTTTTTCCCCGACTCAACCGAGCTGAATTTCAGAACAGTGGGAACCTGGCAGCAGGACCAAAGCGGTCGGTTACTACTCAATAGTTTTACAACTAACTATGAAAATGCTGAAGAACTGGTAAAAGATAGTGTTACCCGTAATACGGATATCAGCTCCTTTAGTTTCTGGGATCAATATGGGGATCCCCTGCCCATTCGCCTGATTCGCTTTCCCGCCAACCGCACCAAATTGCATAAAAGTAATATCGTCTCCTTTTTCGCAGAAGATTTTGCGGCCTATGATACGATGGAATTTCATTTTTATGGTTATCGTCCTTATCGCTGGATCATTACACCTGCCGAAAGAATGAACAATCACCAGCACAGGATCACGCTCTATGAGCCATTCCGGGGCGGATATTTCAAGAATAAGACCCTGGTTCCCGTACGGAAAAAAATAACTGATCCCGAAAAGAGTTTTGCCCTCTACAAATCCAGGTAGCTAATTCATCGTTCACTTTTGATCCCTATTTTGTTCAAAAGGAAACAGAGGCGGTGATTGGGTTTATTTGCAACGATTGACAAATAAACTTCAGAGGAGTACTTTTGTGTCATGACGGTGGACTATCTGATTATCGGCCAGGGCATATCGGGCACATTCCTGAGTTATTACCTGCAAAAAGAAAATAAAAGTTTTTTGGTAATCGATGATCCCCGGCCCAATACGCCTTCGCGGATCGCGGCAGGAATTATTAACCCGGTAACGGGCCGCCGCATGGTAACCGTGTGGATGGCAGATGAACTGCTCCTGTTTGCCTGGCAGGCTTATATGGAAATCGGGCACCTGCTCGGTATCAAGGCCATTTCAGCCCGGAGCATTATTGATTTTTTTCCCAACCCTTTTATGCGGGAATCCTTTCTAAAACGAATTGAAGAAAATAACGGCTTTGTACATGCCTATGCCGAGCAAAATGATTTCAACAGGTATTTCAATTTCGAATTTGGCTGTGGCGAGATTCGCCCGGCTTATACAGCCCACCTGGAAACCCTTTTACCAGCCTGGAAAAATCATTTGTTAGAAAACAATGCCCTATGGGAGGAATTCTTTGATGCCAGCCTTCTCGAGCTGAGCAACAAAAAAATAGTGTATAAAGGAATTACCGCTTCGGGACTTATTTTTTGTGATGGCGTTAGTGGCCTGGATAATCCATTTTTCAAAATGCTTCCTTATGCACCCAATAAAGGAGAAGCGCTGGTTGTAGAGATTCCCGGCTTGCCCGAACAGCATGTCTATAAAAAATCCCTGACCCTTGCCCCATTGGCCGAAAAAGATCATTTCTGGATTGGTTCTACTTATCAATGGGAATTCCAGGACCCGCATCCTACGCCGGAATTCCGGAAAAATACTGAAAGACTCTTGTCCGAATGGTTGAATATTCCCTTTTCTGTAAAAGAACACCGGGCAGGTGTCAGACCGGCTACCCTTGAACGAAGACCTTTTGTGGGCATGCATCCAACCTATAAAAACCTGGGGCTTTTAAACGGAATGGGAACAAAGGGTTGTTCCCTTGCTCCTTTTTTTGCAAAACAACTGGTGGATCACCTGGTATACCATATGGAGATTTTGCCAGAAGCTGAACTGAACCGTTTTCAGAATTTATTGCTGCGTCAATAACCCAATTCACACTTCCCCAGGCCAAATTTTACCCGTAAATAGTACTTATTTTTATTTCATTTAGTTAAATATCCCTTCTCATGAGTCACCATGAATCACAATACAGCATTCCTGCCCGCTACCGGCGCATGGAAAATATGCATATCGTTTTTTGGCTGCTTAAGGATATCAGCTGGTGCATGATCTGGAAAACACTGGGGATTGCCATGGTGGTGCCCACCTTAACCATCGCCCTGCTGATCGCCTGGCGCACCCGACATATCAAATCAGAACTGGCGCATAATTTGGCCGTGGCATTCTGGATCAGTGCCAATTCATACTGGATGATCAGTGAGTTCTTCGGCTTCGACACCATGATCATATGGAGGGAATTTACAGGCAAACACCTCTCCCTGCTGCCATTCCTGGCAGGCAGCCTTATCCTGCTCTACTATTATGTAGCACAGCGGCCTGGTGAAGTAAAAAGAAAGGAGGCTATTACAATGTAACCGGATCGCCTTTTTTCTTTTTCATAATATAACGGCGATACAGGTAAATAACAGTTAAAGTAATCATGGTTCGGATTTAAATAGTTTGGTGGATGTCATAGGATCCTGGTTCAATACCCGGCAAAGGGCATCATATAAATCGGGCATATTTTCTTTTAAGCCCCGGGGATTTTCAAAAAAGGCTTCTACACTAACCGCCCAGAACTCATGCAGATTGCTAAAAGCATAGCTGCGCAGGTAGCTCCGCCGGTTCGTGATCACATCGGCCAGTATAGGTCCCGTGCTGTTTGAAAACTTTTCGTAATTCAGGCGAAAATGTGAATCGATGCCATATTGCGCGAAAAAATTATTATAGAGAAGTGCATGGGCCATTTCGTGCACCGCCACATTGATATTATCATTCTTCCTGGAATAACCCTGGATAAAATGTTTCCAGGAAAGATAGATCCCTTCGGGTGCTACATGCCCGATATACAGTTCCTCATCATTGTCCATATGATAGGCATCGGCCAGGATATAAATGTCCTTGAAATGGGCCAGCAGGAAATTTTTTAACCCAAAAGTTACCTGGATA
>DASUMO010000537.1:0-2885 GCA_036277695.1 Chitinophagaceae bacterium | reverse complement strand
AGGGTCATTACCTTAATTTTGTAGAAAGACTCCTTTATGAAGTTGATAATATCCATTGAAGAGTTGAAAAGGGAATCAGAGTATAACGATAGAAAGGGAATGACGGAATTTTATATTAGCTTAAACGGTAATCTACGCAGTAGTAAGCGAGTCGTTTATTATCCTGATACAAATACTTTTGATGTTCATAATGAAATTGATGATTCTTATCAGGAAGATTTAACTGAGGAACAATTAATAAATGAAACGCATATCGTACTTGCTATTGAACAGGGAGCATTCTATAAGTATGAATTTTGACTCCAAAACGGAGATTTCAAGTCGTTAAGGTCTCCATATTTTATTTATTGCCCTGTCAATCCAGTAGCTCCTTTGCTCCTTGATTAGTCGATTGTATTTCTGTAGCTCTTCTTTTCGGATTTCAATAGAAATAAAACAACATAACTTTTACCTCCCTCCCCACCAAAATCACCCCCCTCCCTGCCTTAAGTCATAGGCCATTGCTATAACAGTCCCTAACTTTTAAAGGGTCTAAACTATTTACTCATTCCAAATTAATGAGTTATGAAATATATTCTTCTTTTCCTGGCTATTTGGCTGTCTACCGCGGGCAGCAGCCAGCAATGGGCCAAGCAATATGACAATGTAGATGAGTTTACCTGCGGGCTGGCCAAGGTGACCAAGGGCAATAAACAGGGTTTTGTAGACAAAGAGGGCAAATTAATTGTGCCGCTGGTTTATGAAGAGGTCCTGCATTTCAAAGAAGGCATGGTGGCTGTAAAAAAAGAGAATAAATGGGGTTACCTGGATAGCACGGGCAAAGAAGTTATTGCCATGCAATACAGTGATGCCAATTCCTTTTCAGAAGGACTGGCTGTAGTTATGAAAGCCAACCGCTATGGTTTTATTGATAAGACCGGTGCTGTGATCCTTCCTTTCCAGTATGAAAATGCCTTGAGTTTTTCGGAAGGTATGGCAGCGGTCAATAAAAACGGGCTCTGGGGTTTTATTGATAATTCCGGTAAAGAAGTAATCGCTTGCAAATATGGATTCGCCGGCTCTTTCAGCGAAGGCACTGCCAAAGTAATGAAGGGAGGCGCCTGGGCCATGATTGATAGGACGGGGAAGAAAGTGGAAGAATAGGCTGGCCTAAACTCGGAGAATCTGGAGGATGGTTTAATGCATTCTGAAAGCAGACAGGGTTTGGAAGATGGTTGAACAGTGGTTTAACGGTTGTTGAAAGTTGTTTTGTGAAATGCCGTTTTCTACCACTGTTTTACTCTTTCTGCCTCCCCTTTAGGGTATCAGGCTTTTCGACTAAGTTCATCTTCCGGGGGCCGGCCGGAGTTGATTGAACAAAGTCATTCCAGTCAAGGCTTTTTTAGAGATATTGAATTAACTTTTACCATCAGATAGGATAAGTTTCGTTTTGTAAAGTGATTCTATGGCTGCACCCTCCTGGCCTGGCCTGATCAAGAACGACCGGAAGACCATCAACGCATGGGCCATGTACGACTGGGCTAATTCCGCTTATGCCCTGGTCATTACTTCCGCTATCTTCCCGGCTTATTATAATACAGTCACAAAGGTTAACGGGAATACGAAACTTGATATTCTTGGATTCAGCATCGAAAACACAGCGGCCTATTCCATTAACCTGGGCATTGCATTCGGTATAGTCGCGCTGATCTCGCCTTTACTTTCTTCCATCTCCGATTATAGCGGCAATCACCGCTCTTATATGAAATTCTTTTGCTGGCTGGGCGCCGCTGGCTGTATGCTACTTTTCTTTTTTACCAATTATTATATGGTGCACCTGGCCCTGGCAGGCATGCTGCTGGCTACTATCGGCTACTCCGGCAGCATCGTGTTTTATAATTCTTATTTGCCGGCTATCGCTACCGAGGACAGGCAGGACAAAGTGAGTGCCCGGGGTTATGCATTCGGTTATATGGGCGCCACCACCTTGCTTATACTGAACCTGGTATTTATCCTCAATCAAAAAGCACTGGGTGTTACCGACGATACTTTATTGCCCCGGCTTTCCTTCTTACTCACCGGGCTCTGGTGGCTGGGTTTTGCACAGATCCCCTTACACGTCTTGCCCAAAGGCCTTTATGCTCCCAAGGCCAAAGGCCGACACCTGGCCAATGGCTATAAGGAATTGGTGAAAGTATGGAAGAAATTAAAGTCGCAGCGAAAACTCAGGACCTTCCTGTTTAGTTTTTTCTTCTATATTATGGGCGTGCAAACCGTGATGTTCATGGCCGCTTCCTTTGGTGAAAAAGAAATCCACCTGGGTATCACCCAGCTCATCATCACCGTTTTGCTCCTCGAATACCTGGGTATCGGCGGAGCCTTTCTCTTTGCCTGGATCTCTAAGAAAACAAGTAACATCACGGCGCTGATGATTGCCGTAGGTGTTTGGATACTGATTTGCGCCGGGAGTTATTTTATTATCACAGCCCTGCATTTTTATATCGCTGCCTTTTTTATCGGCATGGTTATGGGGGGAATTCAATCTCTTTCACGATCCACTTATGCCAAAATGATTCCGGCAACCGAAAACAATGCAGGCTATTTTAGTTTTTACGATGTATGCGAAAAAACTGCCATGATGTGCGGCCTGGTGATGTGGGGTTACCTGGACAACCTGACCGGCAGTATGCGCAATTCTATCATTGCGCTCGGTATATGGTTTACCATCGGGTTATTTCTTTTAATATGGGTGCAGAAAATTAAATCAACCCCTGAAACTGTTTAACTATGAAAAAAAATGATTCGCCTATAGTCATTCCACCCGAAGGAGAACGCCCCGATCTTATCCTGGAGCAGATCAAAAAAATGCAGCAGGAAGATATTGCCTGGAAAAAAGGAAAGGTATG
>DASUMO010000536.1:0-4727 GCA_036277695.1 Chitinophagaceae bacterium | reverse complement strand
TCATCTGCGATCTTTCGATCCGGTTTCCTAAATCAGGAACAAAGCAGGAAGGGTGGCTAATGCTATTGGGAGAAAATGGTGTGGGGAAAAGTACATTCCTTCAGGCAATGGCACTCACCCTAATGGGTCAATCCTATCTATCAAAAATGAAGCTTCGGCCATCCGACATCCTCAGGCATGGGGAAAAATCCGGTTATGTAAAAATCTTTGTCCAGGACAAAGACGAACCAATCAGCATCCAGTTCGATGAAACATCGAAAAAAATCAAATCCTCGCTGCGTTTACCAGTTAGTTATCTATTGGGCTATGGGTCAACCCGGCTTTTCCCAACGAAAATCTTGCGACCTGAAACTACCAGGGGGCGGGTGAAAGTGAAAAATCTATTTGAGGCCGGTGTAAGCCTGGCCGATGCCAAGAAATGGTTACTGAATGCAGATACAAAAAAATTTTCACAGGCTAGTATCGCACTCAAAGACCTCCTGCTGCTGGGTAAATCATCCGTACTGGTCAGGGAAGAAAATCGCGTAGTTGTTCAATACAAGAATAATGAATATGATGACTTGAATGAGTTGAGCGATGGATATAAATCCATCATTGCAGTCACAGTTGACATCATGAAAACATTTATGCCCGATCAACATAAAACGATCATTCATTCAACCATGGAAGATGCTGAAGGTATCGTGCTACTGGATGAAATTGGCACGCACCTGCATCCGCTTTGGAGGATGCAGGTAGTGGAATCCTTCCGGCGGACATTTCCAAGATTGCAGTTTATTGTTACAACCCATGACCCCTTATGTTTAAGGGGCCTGGGGCTTGGTGAGGTAGCAGTTTTCCAAAAAGACGAAAACCGCGAAATACATGTTATCACGGACTTGCCCGATCCCAGCGAATTCCGTGTTGAGCAAATCCTTAAATCAGAATTTTTCGGGCTTAACAGTACCAGTGAGCCAAAAATCGAAGCACTCTTTAATGAATATTACTATTTGCTTAGCAAACAGACGTTGACCAACAAAGAGCAAGCCAGGTTAAATAATCTAAAAGATGAGCTTCGTGAAAAAAGACACCTGGGACAGTCAAGGAGGGAAGAAATTGTATTTAGCATTGTCGACAGAGTGCTGGCAAAAAATAAAAGCACTTCGGTTGAACAAATCCTGCAAAACAGTACGCTAATGGAAGAAACCGTTGATAAAGTCCGCGAAGCCTGGGCTTCATCCATTGGTGAAAATTAAATTTATGATTTACGTTAATCGCAACAAGGTAGACCCACCGAGGGTCCTCGTTATTGAAGGAGGGCTGGGCTACCAGGAAACGCAAAAAGTCATTGCCCATTTTTCAAACCCGGTAACTGCTAAATTACCTTTTAAGGATTTTCTCGCGTATAAAAATGAGGAGGTAAAAAATCTGTTATTTATCATTTTTAATCAAAAATGTGCATACTGTGAAACGCGATTCGCCGCGGCATATACGGGAGATATTGACCATTTCAGACCCAAAGGGAAGGTAGTCGAAAAACTTCCTGGTAAGAAAAAAGGCACAAATATTAACAAGGTACTGTCCAAAAACGGGTATTATTGGATGGCAGCCAAATGGGATAACCTGGTTTTATCCTGTAAAGATTGCAACTCCGCCCGGAGGCATAAGCTACCAGATAATTCAGAAATCGTTATCGGCAAGCAAGAACAATTCCCGCTTATTGATGAAACCTACAGAATCAAACAGCCCGATGTCGGCGAGTTAGAGTCCGAAGAATCTGCCCGGCTGATTGTTAATCCCTGTACTGAGGATCCGGAAAAATTTTTTGAATATGACGAAGGCATGGGTGTGATAAAAGAAAGACAGGGGTTAACAGACAAGGCTTTGCTAAAAGCAAGAAAATCAATTGATGTCTATGCCTTGCATCGAAGTGAACTTTGCGATGAACGAAAAAGAATGACCAATGCCATCCTTGAAAGAATTGAATCCTGTGATTCGATCTTGCAATTGTATAATCGTTTATCCTCCATCGATCAGGATCGGCCTGAGAACAAACAAATGATACAAAATGAAAGAAATAAACTCGTTCAGCTGGTGCAATCAGACCAGATGTATGCCGGTCTCGCGAGACAGATCATTGGGAAATATTTCAAGCTGAAATTCAACCTGGATATCCGGGATTTTATTAAATAATATTCCCGGATCTTTTATTCTTTCCCGGGTACTGCCTTACAATTTACTTAAACCCGGTTCATAACCCAGTCGTTGCTGACAACGAAGGATAAAGCACCTATATTTTAAGCGGTCCGTGAATTGCATTCTTCAAAAACTCCCGGGGGTTATACCTCGACACCCTGTCAAATTCCTCTTCTGACAAATGATCCAGCATATCAGCGAGCATGTGCTTCTCAGATTTGTGATTACGCACCACATAAAAATCAGTACCAAACAAAACACGGTATTTCAACCTATCATTCTGCATCGTATGTTTCAGTAATGGCTGGATGGCAAGATCATGCAGGATATAACTCAGGTCACTGTATATATGGGGATATTGAAGCATGAGACTGCAGATAATGCTGTACCAGTCCACATTTTTCCAGATCTGTTCGGCTTTTCCGGGACGAGGATCCCCCACTTCATTCGTCAGGAAATTGATACCGCAGTGTGGTTGCTTGATCAGTTGACTGCTGTAATTGTCCCGGTCCAGTTCGAGGAACCGGGTCCATTCATCCCCTCCCCCAAAATGACCGAAGCAGATCTTCAACTCATGCAGATCGCTCGTAAGCGCGGTGTCCAGACCGCTATAACCAAATATTATTTTTATGCCGGGATCCTTCGACTGGGAAACGATTTTTCGCAACAGTTTTTCCTCAAGCAAACAGAGATAATTCAATGGGTGTGTGAAATTGTTGATGAAATCAATATTCTTCATCTGGGAAAGCAGCAAAGGCTCATATCTGCTGTCACCTGCAGCCTGTTCAAATACAGGATGATAATCCCAAACTTTAATCTTGGCACCCCTGAAATAAATATTGCCACGGATACAATGTGTAAGAATAGGCAGGCCATTTTGAGCTGCATATTTCCAGACAGGAAGCAAAGCCTCATCAAAAGGATAATAACCCAGGGCGGGGTATATTTTAAACCCGCTGAATTGTCTGACTTCGATATACTCCCTGATAAAACAATCGTCGAGTATTATCTTCCCTGATTCCAGGTGATACCGGAAATAATCGGGCTCCTTTCTTATTCGCCGCGGGTCAACAAATACGAATGGGAAAAATCTATCTTTATAATTTTTATTCTCTTTAATGTCAGCAAGTTCTTGCATCTGCTCGCGGTAGTTTTGACGGGTCCGCCCGGCATCCATGAATTCCATATCCATTGGTAATACGACAAAGCCCGAATCGTCGGGGTACTGGTTACGCAGCCGCTTGAAATTTTCGGCCTGCTCCCGGTGAAAGGAAAAACGGCCGATATTGATATAGCGGTGAATTAATTCTTTGGTTTGGGGTCCAGGCAGGAACTTAAAAAAACTCCAGGTCTTTTTAAACAGGAACAGGATAAGATTTCTCCCGGTTGCAAAAAATAAAAAAACAACAGTGATGATCAGCCATTTTAATAAACTGCTTTCAGGAATTAGCAGGAGGTTTCTTTCCGAAAGCCAGTTGCGGGCATCTTCCAAAATGCTGGTCAGCGATCCGTCGGGGGTAACCAGTCTTGCGAGCCAATCAAAAAGGATGAATAGTGCATGAACGGCCAACCAGGTACCCAGCAGGTAACCAAGCAGCCGGAGCACAATGTTTCGCAAGACATGCATTTTTATTTGGTAAATGATGAGTTTTACCTTTTTGTACCAGCTACGGTATTTCCAACGGTCAGGGCCATTGTAATACCAACGGAATAAGCTCACCACCATGGAGAGGGGGAAAAGGTAATAAAGTCCCAGGGGCAGAAATGTTTTAGCGAGATAGGGTGGTACATGGTCGCCGGTGAAAATATGCGTATGGCAATTAATCAGGGGTGGTTTGGCAGTGGCGTGTAATTCCGGTTCCATATGATTGCTTGAGTTGATGAACAATTAATACGAACGCCACTATTGCCCCAAATCCTTTTCTAAATGTAAACCATTGAAAGCAAATAACTCGCTACTGGTTACCCTAATACCACTAAATGGGTATTTACTTTCTCTGTATTGATTTCATCAGACATGAAAACCTCCTATGGCTTCCAGACTCCAAATCAAAAACGTCCTGGACCAGTCAACGGCTTTTTCAAAGCTGGGTTTATCACGCTGGCACCGGATGCAACTGTAAATCTGTGACGTGAAATAGATTAAGATCCTGCTGATTGCTAAGCCAATTACCCGGTTTAAGACATAATTATCAGTTGTATAACTTCGCAGTGGCCGCCTAACAGGAATTTCCCCCGATTGGCTTAGTGATTTTTATTTTGCATCTTACTATGCAAACAACTTTCGCCTGTCCGATTATGAATGAAAGATACCTCACTAAATCCCGTTACAAGCTTGCGTTGGAATGCCCAACCAAGCTTTATTATACCGGGAAAAAGTCTCTTTATTATGATACGAAAGTAGATAATGAATTCCTGAAAGCGCTGGCTGAAGGTGGTTTCCAGGTAGGGGAATTGGCCAAACTGTATTACCCGGGAGGTTATCAGATCGAAGAACTGGATTTTGCAAAAGCTCTGGCAAAAACCAAGACCCTATTGGAATTGCAAAATGT
>DASUMO010000535.1:0-6336 GCA_036277695.1 Chitinophagaceae bacterium | reverse complement strand
AACGAAAAATGAACCTTGTTTGAGATCAGGATAAATATGAACCGGGATTTTTTCAAAACTATCAGTGAGGTCTATCGGGACAGCTTTTTTGGCCATGAATCAGAGTTTTCGTTTTTCAAACAGGGCCAAAGATATTAAAATACACTAAAGTTGAAGGATGAATACGCTTGCATAAAACCGCAGGATATTGTTGTGAACCTTAATTACAATTAATGATGATTTGGTTCCCAAATCGAGCGCATGGATTTCATGGACTGGTAAAACAGGTTTCTGGAAGCCTGGTAATTGATGTTCATGATCTCGCTGATTTCATCATAGGAGAGACCCTGGTAAATCTTCAGGTAAACAATTTCGCGTTGCCGGTTAGGCAGCTGGCCAATTGCATCGATAATTTTTGCATTCAACTGCGCATGATCTTCCCGCTGGATGATAAACTCATCATGGCTGACGACAAATTGAAAATCTTCCCCCGTGTTGCCTCCCTCATAACCGGATGACTGCCGGTTCTTTAGTTGTTTATACAGCTTGTACTTAAGTGATTTGAACAAATAGGCTTTGACTGACTGGACTTCGGTTGCGTGCTTGCTTTGCCAGGTTTCAATAAATAATTCCTGGATGCAATCTTCCAGGATTTCTTTTTCTGCACAGATCCGGGTACCGTATTGAAGCAGGAGCGGGTAATATCGGCGGAACAGGCTGTCAAAAGCTTCCCTGTCACCCCCCTTAAAGGCATTCCACAATAAAATATCAGCCTGGTTATCGTTCAAGCAGCACGCGTTTAAGCAATAAGCAATCGGTTCGCAGATTCGGATGTTAGCAGCTTCCGGGCCGAAAATTAAAAAAGTTTTCAAAATATCATTACAAAAACAAATTTCCCGGCACTGAATATAAACCTTAGGATTTTATGATGAAGAATTTTCTCACTGTGGAGGATGTGCTTACCGATGAATCTTTCCTGGCCTGGTTTTATGGAGAGGATGAAAGCCATATAAAGGAATGGGAAGAATGGCTTTCCCTGCACCCGGAGCAAAAGAGCCTGATTGAAGAGGCTACAGCCTTTATGAAAAGCACGGTGCTGTCAGAAAGAAAAGTGGAAGGCTCCCGTGTTGAGGAAAAACTCGAAATCCTGCATAGCCGCATGTATCAAGCCGCTACGGCCAATCCTGTGGTTGCCATGAATAGCCGGAAACGCTGGTTATGGACCGCTGCTGCCGCCATCCTGTTGATCGTGGCAGGTTATAGTTTCTGGAATATGGGCCAGCCGGCACCGGTCCTGGATACAGCATACGGCCAGATCTCCGATAACCAATTACCGGATGGATCCACCATGATATTGAATGCGAATAGTACAGCGGAATTGAGTAAAGGCTGGGATGAAGGAAAGGATAGGGAAGTTTGGCTAAAAGGTGAAGCTTTTTTCAAAGTGACCAGGACCCCGCAAAAAAGCCGGTTTATTGTTCATACTGACAACCTGGATGTGATTGTGACCGGAACCCAATTCAATGTGTCGCACCGGGACAATAAAACCGCTGTTTTACTGACCGAAGGATCTGTTACTATCCGTACTCATGATGGCAAGGAACTCGCGATGAAACCCGGTGATTACGTAGAAATGGCCGATCAGCTGGTAGAGCGAACTGCAACCAACGAAGACTATATATTAGCCTGGAAAGAAAGCAAACTGGCATTTGACAAAACCCCGCTCCCGGAAGTAGCACAGATCATCTATCATCACTACGGCGTAAAAGTCAGCCTGGCCGATCCTTCTGTTCATACAAAATCATTGACAGGTATCATGCCGAATAATAACCTGGATGATTTACTAAAAGCTATTGAAATAGCAATTGATGTAAAGATCACCCGTTCCGATTCGGCTATCATTATTGCCACCAACCAATAATTCTAAAACTTCTTAAAAACTGCTATATGAAAAAAACCAGAACGATTCTGCAGCTTTGCAGGTTTTTGCCGGCAATAACCGTCCTTTTTTCCGGGCCTGTTATGGCGCAGGATGGTTATACTTTCGCCAGCCATAAAAAAGCAGCAAAAAACCGTGTGGAACTATTGTCCGGTTTCCAGGATTCAAATGGCAAACAAACCCTGATTACTGTGCTCAAGGACCTGAACCGGCAGAAAGGGGTATACTTCCTGTATTCCGATGAAAGTATTAGCCAGAAACTGGTGAACCAGGTCAAGAATATGAAAGGAGATGTTGAAAAAATCCTGGATGATGTTTTAAAAAATACAGGACTAAAATATAAAAAGGTTTCCGACAACACCTTTGTGATCCTGCTGGCTACCGACAAAAACAAAACAAGTAGTGAGTTAATACCGGCCAATCTCACTGACGATAACGCTACCCTTTCTACGAATGTTTTTGATCAGATCACAGGTCGGATTACCGATAACGATGGTAACCCGCTTTCGGGTGTAAGTATTTCGGTGAAAGGAACAGCAAGGGGTACATCGACGAATAACCGCGGTGAGTTTAGTATTGAAGCAAATAAAGGAGATGTCCTGGTAATATCCTATGTAGGATATGAAGCCCAGGAATGGGTAGTCGGTGACAGCCGCACTGTTTCTGTTTCGTTACGTGTTTCCAATCAACCTATGACTGAAGTAGTTGTAACGGCATTGGGCATCCGCCGGGAAGCAAAACGCCTGGGTTATTCCGTTACGAAAGTGGATGGAGAAGGATTGACCAAATCAAGGGAGATCAATATTGCCAATGCCCTGGTAGGTAAAGTAGCGGGTGTTAACAGTAGCGGTCCATTAACCGGGCCGGGAGGATCTTCCAATGTTTTGATAAGAGGAATGAGTTCCCTGAGTGGCGGCCGGCCTTTATATGTAATTAACGGCATACCCTTCAACAATTCCAATTATGGCAGTGCGGGAATGTGGGGTGGAGCTGACCTGGGTGAGGGATTGACCAGTATTAACCCGGATGATATTGAAGAGATTACCGTGTTAAAGGGGGGAGCCGCAGCGGCTTTGTATGGCCAGCAAGCCCTGGGCGGTGTGATCATGATCACTACCAAATCAGGAAAAGGCAGGAAAGGTTTGGGTATCGAGATTAACAGTAATGTGCAGCTGGATAAGATCAATAATTTCCTGGAGTTCCAGGAACAGTATGGACAGGGCACACTGGGGGCCAAACCAACCGATGCCACTTCGGCAAAAAACACGGGTCTTTCTTCATGGGGTGCCCGGCTGGACGGGAGCAATGTTCCCATTTTTGACGGCTCACTTAAACCCTATTCCGCACAGGGTGATAACCTGAACCGTTTTTACCAGACAGGGGTCACATTTACCAATACACTGGCAATTACCAGCGGGAATGACGCGGGAAATTTCCGTTTATCTTTTTCCGATCTTAGAAACGAGGGAGTCTATCCCAATTCAAGGTATAGCCGCAATACAGTAAATGTTGACGGGAATTATAAACTTTCTGAAAAATGGTCGGGCCAGGTTTCGGTACTTTATTCAAAGGAAGAAGGGAGAAACAGGACCAACCTCAGCGATGCACCGGGCAATGGAAACTATGCGATCAACTTTCTGCCTCCGAATGTAAATGCCGACTACCTGGGTACAGGTTATGATGCTTTGGGTAACGAAATTGAATTTAGCAGCGACGCTTTTACCACCAACCCTTTCTTTGCCGCCAATAAATTCCAGAATAATACAAATAAGAACAGGACATTCGCGGTGGGAAGCATCCGGTATTCACCTTTAAAATGGTTGTATATCCAGGGACGATTTGGGAACGATAATTTTTCATTCAATGGCGTCCAGATCACACCTACCGGGACAGCTTATCGCAAAGCCGGTAGCCTCGACAATGATATCAACTGGTTTTACAACCAGGTTAACTATGATGTGCTGGTAGGCATCAACAGGAATATCACACCTGATATCGGATTGAATTTTACCGCCGGTGCTAACCTCTTAAGAGAAAGGTCAAAGGTCAATACGATCAATGCGAGTGGTTTGGCCTTCCCATATTTGTATAACCCGGGTGCTGCAACCAGCAATAATGCCGTTACTACTTCACCACGTAAAGATGTACGTTCGGTTTACGGAAGTCTTGAACTATCCTATAAGAATTTCCTTTACCTGAATGTAACCGACCGGAATGATTGGTCCAGTGCCATCCCCATCGAGAACAATTCTTATAATTATCCATCTGTTAATTTGTCTTATGTATTCTCCGAAAATTTCAAACCTTCCTGGTTAAGTTTTGGGAAGATCCGGGTTGGGTATGCCCAGGTTGGCCGGGATGCCGATCCTTTCCTGACAGATTTATATTATAATTCCAATGGTTCAATCAATGGACAACCTTTGGGTTCTCTGCCTGGCCGGATCCCTAATAAAAATCTTGAACCCCTGCAGGCTAAAGAGTTTGAAATTGGAACCCAACTTCATTTCTTTAATAACCGGGCCAATTTGGACCTTACCTGGTATAAAAAGAATACACTAAATGATATAGTCGAAGGCACAGTATCCCTGACTTCGGGTTATACGGCTGCTGTTGTGAATATCGGGAAGATACAAAACAGGGGTATTGAAATCCTGGTGGGTGGGTCACCTGTTAAAACCAAAAATTTCACCTGGAATACCTCGTTTAATTTCGCTCATAATGAAAATCAAATCGTACGTCTGGCTGAAGGTCAGCAGTCCATGAGCCTGGCCCAATCCCGTACAACCCGTGGTTTTACTGAGCATCGTTTGGGCATGCCGGCTTTCCAGATCATGGTATATGATTATAAAAGAGATCCTACTAAAGGGAATGCCCTTGTATTGAATGCCAGCGGTTTTCCACAGGCTGATGATAAACTTGTGGCAGCGGGAACAAGTATTCACCCGACAACAGGTGGATGGAACAATAGTTTCAACTTTAAAAAATTCAGTCTTGAATTCCTGATCGATTATAAATACGGCGCCTATATTTATTCCGGTACCAATGCCGGTGCTTATGGCTATGGCCTGCACCAGGAAACGCTGAATGGCCGCGAATCAGGTGTTTCAGTAACCGGTGTGAACAGTGCCGGCAACCCTGTCACCACTACGATCACAGCCCAGGATTACTACGGAGCCTTATCCGATATTTCCATGCTTCAAACTTATAAAGCTGATTTTATCAAGTTCCGCTCTTTGACATTATCCTACGATGTGCCATTGGGTAGCCTGCGAAATAAGATCCAGGGTTTGACTGTATCCTTGGTGGGTCGGAACCTGTTTTATATTCAGCGGGATACGCCTAATATCGACCCGGAAGCGAATTACAGCAATAATACTTCCACAGGCCTGGAGTATGCCAGTTTACCCAGCGTGCGGAGTTTTGGTTTGAACCTGAATGTTAAGTTCTGATAATGATTCATAAAACAAAAATGCTTTCTGTATGAAACTCTTTAATAAAATCGTTGCCGGAACCGCTATCACTGCAGCTCTTCTTACTTCTTGTACAAAGAATTTTGAAGAGCTGAATACGGACCCTAATAGTGTATCGGTCAGCAATTATCCCGCGGTATATAACCTGACCCGTGCACAACTTGAATATACGGGGAACAGTGATTTCAGTTATGAGGTCTGGCGGGTCAATATTATTTATTGCGGTATGATGATGCAGCAACTGGCCAATGCCAGCTGGTATGCAGGTGATAAATATATCCAGAATGACGCATGGGCTAATTCTTATTTTGAAGTAGCCTACCGGGACCAGGTAAAATATATCGTTGATCTTTTGGCGATAACAGGAGACAATCCCAATTACGCGAACCTGCACCAGATAGCCCGCATCATGAAAGTGATGATCTTTCATCGCATTACGGATATTTATGGTGAAACACCCTATACCGAAGCAGGCCTGGGATACTATGACAGGATTTTTACTCCCAAGTATGATACCCAAAAAGACATTTATGAAAATATGCTGCAGGAGCTGGATGCCGCTGCACAAGCACTGGATCCTGCCAAAGACAAGCCCGGCACCGGGGATTTGATTTTCCGGGGACATGCCAATACGATTTCACTGTGGAAAAAACTGGCTTACTCAATGATGATCCGCCTGGGAATGCGGATGACCAAAGTGGATGCCAATGCAGCCAAAACCTGGGTTGAAAAAGGATATGCTGGCGGCCCAATGAGCTCCAATGCCGACAATGCTTACATTCTCCATGATGCCACAGGTGGCAGAAATACTGTAAACCGGAACAGTAATATCCTCGCGGGTGAATGGAATGCCACAGGTAATGGTGAGGTTTTCCTGAGCCGGACTTTTGTAAACTTTTTAAAAAATAACAATGATCCCCGCCTGCCTTTCATGTCAAAAGTTAAATC
>DASUMO010000534.1:0-2680 GCA_036277695.1 Chitinophagaceae bacterium | reverse complement strand
GCCGCACTCAGGGAAGATTTGTCGCTGTTCAGGTTGGGATTGGCCATACCGTAAATTTAGGAAGAACCCGCCGGGAAGCTGGACAAAAAAAATCCCCATATATTTGTATATACAATCATAAAACAACTTATCTTTGGCAGGTGAAAACATCCGAGAGTAAATATTGCAAATGCCTATACTTTACGGCGAATGCCCTGGCACGTAAAATTGAAAAACTGGCACAGGAAAGCTGGAGCCGGGTGGGTCTTTCTCCCAGCCATGCTTATTTGCTGATGATGGTAATCGAGGATCCGGGTTTGCAACCCAGTTTCCTGGCTGGTCATCTCCAGTTGCAGCCCAGCACAGTGACGCGTTTGATTGAGAAACTGGAAGAAAAAAAACTGATCGTGCGCACCACGGAGGGGAAAACCACCATTGTCTATCCCACACCCAAGGGAAAGGAGTTGCTGCCCCGCTTAAAGGAATGCCTGGCAGATTTCTACAACAGTTATAATATGATACTTGGAAAAGAAGACAGTACAAAATTGGTACAGGCCATCGGGAAGGTAGCTGATAAACTACCTCTTTAATTTTTTTATTTAATTACTTGTATATACAATAATCACTTAAATCCAGAGTTTATGAATTATGTTCTTACCGGGGGAGCCGGCAATATTACAAGACCCTTAGCGGAGAAATTGCTGGCGGCAGGTCATCGCGTTACGGTGATCGGCCGGAATGAAGCCCATTTGAAAAATTTACAAGATAGAGGAGCCATTCCGGCGATTGGTTCAGTGGATGATCTTGCATTTCTTAAAAAAACATTTGCCGGTGCGGATGCTGTTTATACCATGGTACCGCCGCGTTATGATCTTACCCGCGACTGGAAAATCTATATTGGCCAGTTGGGTAAAAATTACGCGGAAGCGATCCGTCAGAACAACATCAGGTATGCCGTTAATCTCAGCAGCATCGGTGCTCACCTGCCCGATGGCTGCGGACCCGTAAGTGGATTGTATAAAGTAGAACAGGCTTTAAATGAATTAGCCAATGTTCATATCAGGCATCTCCGCCCATCCTATTTTTACTCAAATTTCCTGGTTAGCATCCCGATGATAAAAAATATGCAAATTATTGGTAACAATTTTGGCGGGGATGGTTTTAAACTCGCATTGACCGATTCCGGGGATATTGCAGATGTAGCAGCGGAAGAATTATTGAATTTAAAATTTACAGGTCATTCAGTACGCTATATTGCCAGTGATGTACGAACAACTACCGAGATTGCCCAAAAGATCGGCGAAGCGGTAAATCAGCCAGGATTACGCTGGGTCCTGTTTAGTGACGAAGAGGCATTGGCCGGGATGATACAAGCAGGTTTTCCCGAAGAGATCGCCCGGAATTTTACAGAAATGGGGCATGCTATGCAGACTGGAATAATACAAGATGATTTTTGGGCACATTATCCCCCCGTATTGGGTAAAATAAAACTGGAAGACTTTGCGAAACAATTCGCGGCCGTATACCCCACCAGCTAATTAAAAAATTAAAGTATGAAAATTGGAATTATAGGTTCAGGCATAGTAGGCCAGGTATTGGCCAGGTCTTTAAATAGTGAGGGTCATAGCGTGATGCTGGGCACCCGCGATACCACAAAACCTGAAGTGGTGGAATTTGCGGCGAAAAACCCTTTTATTACAACGGGTACATTTGAAGAGGCAGCAATTTTCGGAGAGCTGCTCGTATTAGCCACAGCTGGTACTGCTGTTGAAAATGCGATTGCTTTGGCAGGACCGTTACACTTCTCCGCTAAAACGGTCATTGATACCACCAACCCCATTTCAGGTGCTGAACCGGTAAATGGCGTGTTAGGCTATTTTACCAAGGCTGACGAATCGCTGATGGAAAGAATTCAAAAACTAATTCCAGATGCCCGGGTAGTTAAAGCGTTTAACAGTGTGGGAAATGCTTTTATGTATAAACCCCAATTCGAAGGTGGCCCCCCTACTATGTTCATCTGTGGAAATAATGAAGCTGCAAAGAAGACTGTAACGGAAATTCTGACTGCTTTTGGCTGGGAAACAGAAGATATGGGAAAAATAGAAGCGGCCAGGGCTATTGAACCACTTTGTATATTATGGTGCATTCCGGGTTTTATCAGGAATGAATGGTCACATGCTTTTAAACTGTTGAAAAAATAAGGCCTCAATTTAATTAGGCCTAACATAATCCTGCAGTTGCAGAATGATATCCGGGTTTGGACAATTTTGAAGATGAATATCTTTTTCGGAATATTTACAAACGCCCGGGAAATTACCCCTCCAACCCTGGATATCCTTTATGATCTGGAAATGTAAATGTGAAGGCCAATGGCCATTTTCTACGGGAATCCCGATATCGCCAATGATATCTCCTGCATCCATTCTTTCTCCTTCCTGCAGGTTCTTGATCGAATTCAGGCTAAGATGGCCATAAAGGGTATAAAAGCTGACTCCATCCAACTGGTGTGATAAGACGATTGTGGCACCATAATCTCCATAATCATTATTGAAAGCAAAGCTATGGACTATACCGGGCAGGGGAGCAGCCACGGGAGTATAGGGCTTAGCCCAAATATCTATGCCCAGGTGCAAGCGCCTGGGTTCCTCCCCTTCTTTCTGTGCATTGAACAGGGGTGAACGGCTGTAAACGGTCCTGTTTT
>DASUMO010000533.1:0-2567 GCA_036277695.1 Chitinophagaceae bacterium | reverse complement strand
AGGCGAACGGGACGATGAGTAGATATTCTTCAGCCAGCATAGCAGAAAGCTCCATGTTGGCAGCAGCTGCAATGCTGTTTTTGCACTTGTGCAAAATATAGAGTATTAATTAGATCCTATTCAATTCCCATAAGCAATATGAGATTCATCGTTGACGCTTCGCGCACGAAGAAGCTTAGTTGTCAGTATTAAGATTTTTCATTTTTCTTTTCTTGACCATGGTGGAGATATTTCGGCTTCCGAAGCCCACAATTTCTTTGAACATCTATTCAAATATTTTGGGCATATCCTGGGTTGCAAATTCAGGACAGCGAATAAGCGGGGAGGTAAAAGAAGAATACTAAGGATTGCTGGTGTTATTGCTTCTTAAGTAATGCCTGTACTTGTAGTGATAGTTCATCAATTTTCTGTTGCTGTTTTTCAATTATCTGCTGCTGCTCCTGAACTGCTTTTACCAATGGCACTACAAAAGCGGAATATTGCATACTGTAGAGTTTCCGGTTTCCGATGGGTGCAGCTACGCCAATAAAGTCATAATTCAACTCTTTGGCAGCCTGTTCTACTTCCTGGGCTATAAAGCCGCTTTGCACCTGTTGCTCTATATCATATTTCCCGTCCCAGTTGTTGTTGTCGGCAACACCCAATACCGCCTGCTGCATTTCCAAACTCAACCGATAAGTTACGGGCCGGAGTTTACTGATGAAGCTGATGCCAGGTACATTTTCATTGACGTCGGTCTTTGCCCTTTCATCGCTGAAATAGGTTGACCATCCTACATTACCGCCTATCCAGCTTACAGAGCTGTTCCCAATCTCAATGGTATTGCTGTTGCTGCCTAAATGTCCTGCGTTATAACCTAGCGCAGTAAAATTGGAAGGGTTGGTGCCGGCATTGTTTCCTGCTGTATTGCCCACTGCTGTATTGTAACTGCCACTTGCATTATAGTACAGCGCATTATTGCCCACACCCACATTATTGGAGCCGGTGGTATTGGAATAAGCTGCTGCATTTCCATATGCACTATTTACCGCTCCACTGGTATTTGAATAAAGTGCCGAGGAACCGGTTGCGGTATTATTTACCCCAATGGTGTTAAAATTCATAGCAAATACGCCATTCGCCGTATTGAAGGCTCCCCCTGTATTTCCGTAAAGGGCCCGGTAACCAATAGCTACATTATGATTACCTCCACCGTTAAAAAACATTGCCTGGGCGCCAACTGCAGCATTATAAGCACCGGAAACGTTTGATACGAGTGCGGATGCACCACTGGCAACATTGTAACTACCATTGTTTGAATAGAGCGCCGAGTGCCCGTTGGCGGTATTATAACTGCCGGTCGTGTTGCTATACAAGGCCCATGAACCATTTGCGGCATTCAATCCTCCCGTGGTATTAGACCTCAGTGCCTGGTTACCAGTAGCAGTATTAAAATTGCCGGTGGTATTTGAAGTCAGCGCTTGTGCCCCGAACGCAGAATTATTATTTCCACTACTCACCGCTATG
The DNA here is from genome assembly GCA_036277695.1 of Chitinophagaceae bacterium. Lineage (GTDB taxonomy): Bacteria > Bacteroidota > Bacteroidia > Chitinophagales > Chitinophagaceae > CADEDV01. The sequence continues at coordinate 1,061 of DASUMO010000533.1, read as the reverse complement.
GCAGCTTCAAACCCAAGACTGGTATTTCCGGAATTTCCAATTTCTATCTTTCCTGCCTGTTGGTTGTTGACTTTAAAATTTAATGCAACATTATCGGTGGTTCCAATAAATTGGCTGTTGGCATCGGTGCCACTATTTCCAGTAAGATTCCAGCCACTTTTAGACCCAATGGTCTGCCAATCGGGTGCAAGGTTGGATCCCATATTCACCATCAGTTGATTTTCAATAGTATCATACACCAATAAACCCTTGGCCGGGTTACTGATGGCCGCAATATTTACTGTACCCATACGGGGAATCAATAATCCCTTACCCGTATGGGTTATATCCAAAAGCGCTGATGCATGGGGAGATGCTGTGCCTATACCAATGTTTTGTGAAAAGCCAGGGGAGTAACAGACGATAGTAAAACATAGAAGGTAAATATAGTTTTGGTTCATACCCTTACTATTTAAATATTTATATAAAAATTTTTATCATAAAAACGAAATATCCCTTCCTGTAATACTATCATCCTTAACAGGCTGATAATAAAACAGCGACCGGCCGAGCTGGAGGATCCGGCAGGCCTTGACAATATTCACCCGTTCCTCCTGCACCACCTCTGCCGCCAAAGTTCTTTTTTGACAGGGCCCTGGAGCTTTTTTTCAATCACTTTATTCAGGATACTATGATCCAGGCTCAGATCTGCGTACATGCGCTTCAGCTCCGCGTTCTCGCGTTGCATCTCCTTGAACTGACGAAGAAGTTCCGCATCCATCCCGGAGTATTTCTTCTTCCAGTTGTAAAACGTTGCCCGGTTGATCTAGAGCTCCCGGCAAATCTGCTGAACATCCTTGCCGGCCTCATACGCCTTTAAAGCGCCGGTAATCTGCGTTTCGGTAAATCTTGATTTTTTAAATTACTACAATATTTAAATTTAAACAATAATTTCTAATTTAAATCTGTAGGATCTTGGGGGGACTTACACGTACACTTGGTGTTATTGGTCAGCTGGAACTGATGTTGATTAGCGAACAAAAGCTGAGAATATACCTGCCTGCCGGCAGGCAGGTTCGTCG
>DASUMO010000532.1:0-2665 GCA_036277695.1 Chitinophagaceae bacterium | reverse complement strand
ATGGACTCCCAAAGGAGAGAAATCAGCGGGGGTAAAATGCGGTGTAATGATGGGCGACTTTTCAAAAACCGCTATCAATACTTCGATTAATACCGGCACGGTGATCGGGGTAGCTGCCAATGTCTTCGGATTGGGTTTAACACCTAAACTGATACCCAGTTTTTCCTGGGGACATGAGGGAGTGAAACGTTATGAATTCGAAAAGGTCCTGGTGGATATTGAGGACTGGAAAAAAATGAAAGGCCAGACCCTTACCGAGAGTGAAAGATCAGTATTGAAATATGTGTATGAGAATTTTTGAGACAGGGTTTAACGTGTTTGAACAGTGTTTAACATGGTTTAATGATCGTGGTTTATTAACTGGGAAATTCTTACCAGAAATCGACAACTATTAAACCACCCTTAATCTACTCTCAGTAACCGTTCAACTATTGTTCAACAACTGTTAAACTATCGTTCAACTACCATTAAAAAAATTTCCAAATTAATCATCAATGAGAAAACAGATCGCTGCTGCTAACTGGAAAATGAATTTGACTTTTCAACAGGGGGAAAAATTACTGGATGAAATACTGGGCGCAGAAATTGAACTGGCTCCTCACCAGCAAGTCCTGTTTGCCGTTCCTTTCCCTTATCTCCTGATGGCCCGCAGCGCAGTAGCCGACGAGGGCAACTATGCTGTTGCCGCCCAAAATTGTCATGCAAAAAAATCCGGCGCTTTTACGGGTGAAGTTTCAGCAGAAATGCTGCACTCCATTGGGGTTAATTATTGTATCGTGGGGCATAGCGAACGCAGGGAATATTTTGCAGAAAGTAATGCCATGCTGGCGGAAAAAGTGAATCTTTGCCTCGATCATTTTATTACACCTGTTTTTTGTTGCGGTGAAGCACTTGCTATCCGGGAGGCCGGTACCCAGAATGATTTTGTGGCAATGCAACTAAAGGAATCACTTTTTCATTTATCGCCGGAAAAGATCCGCTCTGTCGTCATTGCTTATGAGCCGATCTGGGCCATAGGGACGGGAAAAACGGCCAGTACGGAACAGGCACAAGAAATGCATGCCCATCTTCGTTCTATACTCGCCGGGCACTATGGAACAGAAACAGCTGACGCGATATCCATTTTATACGGCGGAAGCGTAAAAGCGAATAACGCGAAGGAAATTTTTGCCTGCCCTGATGTTGATGGCGGATTGGTTGGAGGAGCTTCCCTGCTTGCGGCGGATTTTATTGAGATCATAAAGGGGTTGAAACAATAGGCATTTGGTAAGCTAAGGATCCTCTTTTTTTGAACTTTTTCGCTTCCTGCTTTTGCTTATAAACTAAGTACTATCACTGCTCCCTATTATATTGTTATCCGCCGATCCAACCAGGCTTTGTTAAGCCTGTTACCCCTCCGGATTGTCGTCAACAATAAAGACATTTATCCTTTACTAAACGACAAACCTGTCGTGATCCCACTCGATTATAACTATCCCAAGGTGGTTGCCACCGATGGGTTTCATTATTCCAAACCGCTGGAGCTTGTTTTTAAAGAACCCAGTTACTATAAATTCAGGGTTACCTGCGCCATAGAAGACCTTCAATTATTGGGTGGGGGCTTTGTCCTTGTATTCTTATACCTTTTGGGGTTTTTTACCGGGTTCTTTCTATTGAAATTGTTAAGTTTCACCCCCTTGCTTTGGTTCATCTATCTCTATTATATCAACCGGGATCAATTCATCCGTTTGCGGCCTCTGTAAGCGCGGGAACTTTCTGCCAGGCGATTTGTTGTCATGTAAAATCCTTGCTGTAAATTACTGTATGGCAAAACTGCTCATATTATTTGCACATCCCGCACTGGAAAAATCAAGGGTACACCAACGGATGATCAGGCATGTGCAACACCTGGAACAGGTATATTTTCATGACCTCTACGAAACTTATCCAGACCTGGATATTGATGTGAGCCGGGAAAAACAATTATTGCTGGATCATGACCTGGTCATCTGGCAGCATCCGTTTTACTGGTATAGTTCTCCGGCCATCATCAAACAATGGCTGGACCTGGTGCTGGAGCATAACTGGGCTTATGGATCACAGGGAAAAATGCTGGCCGGCAAGCGGATTTTTAATGCCATCTCTTGCGGGGGAACCAAGGAAGCCTATACTGCTACCGGGAGAAACCGGTTTACCATACCCCAATTGCTGGCGCCGTTTGAACAGACCGCCGTGTTATGCCAGATGAAATACCTGCCTCCATTTGTAGTGCATGGTACACACCGGCTCAGGGAGGCCGATATCGAATTATATGCTATCCAGTATGAGCAGTTACTGGTTTCCCTCGCCCATGACCGCATCAGTGAAGAAGAATATCAGGCGGTTACTTACTTGAATGAACTTTGTCCCATTCCAGAACAGGTACAATCTTAATCTATGGATCAACATTCTTTTTTCTTCCAGGCCTTCGTTTACCTGGCTGCAGCGGTGATCATGGTGCCGCTGGCAAAGAAAACCGGTCTCGGTTCCGTACTTGGTTATTTATTAGCCGGTATCCTGATCGGGCCCGCCGTGTTGAAATTTATCGGACAGGAGGGCCAGGATATATTGCATTTCGCCGAATTCGGGGTGGTCATGATGTTATTCGTGATCGGCCTTGAACTGGAACCCGCCTTATTATGGAAGC
>DASUMO010000531.1:0-10372 GCA_036277695.1 Chitinophagaceae bacterium | reverse complement strand
AAGGCTGATGAAGCTGGCCGAAAAATTCAATAAACCCGTGATCACGCTGATTGATACACCCGGTGCCTACCCCGGGCTGGAAGCCGAAGAAAGAGGCCAGGGCGAAGCCATTGCCCGCAATATCTATGAAATGATCCGGCTCAAAGTGCCGGTGATCTGTGTGATCATCGGGGAAGGCGCCAGCGGGGGTGCGCTGGGAATAGGAGTGGGCGATAAGGTGTTTATGATGGAAAATACCTGGTATACCGTGATCAGCCCGGAAAGCTGCTCTTCCATTTTATGGCGGAGCTGGGACAAAAAAGAAGTCGCTGCCGAGCAGCTGAGGCTGACCGCCGATAAAATGCTGGGATTTGGACTGATCGACGGTATTATTCCCGAGCCTGCCGGAGGGGCTCACTGGGATTACCAGGAATCGGCCCGGATACTGAAAGAATATTTAATACCTGTTCTCAAGGAATTAAAACAAACTCCCGCAGAAGAAAGAATTCAAAACAGGATCGTGAAATTCGGAAAAATGGGTTTTTGGGAAGAAGTCTAGGAGAAGGTACAAGGAACAAGGTACAAGGAACAAGGTGCAAGGTACAAGTATAAGTGAATCTAACTCCCCTCTCCTTGGGAGAGGAGCTGGGGTGAGGCCTGAATGAAGGCACAAGGCTCAAGGTACAAGGTACAGGGAACAAGAAATTAAATCTATCATGTCACTCAGGGAACAGTTCAGGGGTACGGGCATAGCCATCGTCACTCCATTTTTAGAGGATAAAAGCATTGACTGGGAATCATTCCGCAAACTCATTAATTTTTGGATTGAGAATAAAGTGGAATACCTGGTGGTGCTGGGTACTACCGGTGAAAGCGCCACGATTCATGGCGCTGAGAAGCAACAGGTGTTTTCTTTTGTCCACGCGGAAAATAAAGGCCGCTTACCGCTGGTGGCAGGCATCGGTGGCAATGATACCAAAGAGGTTATTGATTCCTTCACCCAGTTCAACCTCGAAGGATACGATGCGATTTTATCGGTATCGCCTTATTATAATAAACCCAACCAGGAAGGACTTTTCCAGCATTATAAAGCATTGAATGATGCGACACCGCTTCCCATCATCATGTATAATGTGCCGGGTCGTACGGGAATGAATGTAACAGCAGACACCCAGATCCGCATTGCCCGCGAGTGTAAAAACATTTTCGCTACCAAAGAGGCCAGCGGAAATTTTGACCAGATCAACCAACTTATCAAGTATAAGCCGGCGGACTTTATGGTCATCAGTGGCGATGATCCGATCACCCTGCAGATGATCGCTTCCGGTGCAGAAGGACTGATCTCGGTAGTGGCCAATGCTTATCCCAAAGAATATGCAGAAATGGTCAGGCTCTGTATGAATGGAAAATTTGCGGAAGCCGATGATATCCATTTTAAGTATATCGAAGTTATCCAGTCCATGTTTGCAGAAGGAAGTCCCAGCGGTGTAAAAGCTTATTTGAGTGAAATGGGACTTTGCAAAAATATTTTCCGCCTGCCTGTCTGGCCCGTGAGCGAGAAACACCTGCAGAAGATCAGGGAACTGATGAAGGATGTGAAATGATCCAAACGAAAATCGCTGGTATATGAAGAAGCATGTTTTGTCGCTGTTGCTGCCGCTCGTTTTCATGATAGGAGAGAGTGCAGCTCAAACAAGAGCAGAAACGGTGAACTGGATCAATTTGAAATACCGCAATTCCGGCCTGATAAAAGACCCGGTAAATGACCAGCAGTCCTTCCTGCGGATCAACCGCGATGGCAGTTTCGAGATCAAAGCCAATTTATATGAACCCGGCGCCATCATTACCTATAAGAATCTCAGGAATGCTTATGTAATCCGGGGCCATTTCAGGGATCTCAACCCGGAATCGGTTAGGTATGCTGTGGAAGGAGACCGGTTGATTCTTTATGCCCAATGCGGCAATAATAGCCAGTGCATCCGGCAGGTTGAAACGAAGAAGGATAAATCGGCGGATTCAACGCTTGCCAATTCTGTCATGTTCGGCCCGATTCTCATCAATAAGGAACAGGGTTTGCCGGCTGAAGCCGTAAAAGCTTTCCGACGCCTGATCACCCTGGACGGTGGAAAAAAAGACTCGCTTTAAATTCATTTAGATTCAATCCTATGCAAAAAATAATCATCTCATTCGTTTTTATCTTCCTGGCTCATTTCCTGCAGGCACAACAAAACGTTCTGCTGATGATCAGGAAACTCCCTGCCGATCACCCCAAAGACAGCGCGATTTATATTGCGGGTTCATTCAATGGCTGGAACCCGAGGGATGAGCGTTATAAATTAAACTATGGTGCCCACGGCTATACCATTGAATTCAGCTTACAAAAAGGAAATTATGAGTATAAATTCACCCGGGGTGGCTGGGACAAAGTGGAATGTAAAAAAGATGGCAGCCCTCTCGAAAACAGGGTCCTGAAACTGGAAAATGATTTGTCCCTGCAACTGGATATCGATGAATGGCAGGACCGGTTCCCGGTTAAACCCAAAAAAAGTACGGCCAGCCGCTCGGTACAGATTATGGATACCGCATTTTGGCTTCCGCAACTTCAACGGCAGCGAAGGGTCTGGATCTATCTTCCTGCTTCTTACCACAATGACCAGCGCAGAAAATATGAAGTGCTGTACATGCATGATGGTCAGAATGTTTTTGATGATTCCACTTCATTTTCCGGGGAATGGGGCCTGGATGAGATGCTGGATTCAATCAACAGGGAAGTAATCGTAGTTGCGATCGATCATGGCAATGAAAAAAGAATGAATGAATACAATCCCTACGATCATGAACGGTTCGGAAAAGGTGAGGGGAAGTCCTATATTGATTTCTTAGCCCGAACATTGAAACCCTATATTGATAAGCATTACCGTACGAAAAAAAAGAAAAAGCATACGATGATTGCGGGTAGCTCCATGGGAGGTTTAATTTCTATGTATGCTGTACTCAGCTATCCTAAGGTTTTCGGGGGAGCCGGCGTGTTTTCGCCGGCATTCTGGGTAGCTCCCCGCATTTATGATGAGATCAATAAAAAGGGGAAAAAAGTTAAATCCAATATTTATTTCTACGCAGGCAAGCAGGAAGGTGAGCGTATGGTACCCGATCTGCTAAAAGCATTTGAAACCATGGGTTCGGTTTCAAAATCACACATGAGAGCAGTGATAAAAGATGAAGGCCGTCACAACGAATTGGCCTGGCGCAAGGAATTACCTGCTGCTTTTTTCTTTATGCTGGATGGCGATCAACACAATGGCCATTAAATAAAAACTGCATACCAATCATTCCCGGTGGGACTAGTGTATTCCCGATAATACTTCATTAAGCCGGTTGTATTTATCAACGCATCGTAGTTCTACCTTTTTTTTGCGCGGCCGGTTCTCTATTTTGGAATCCTTATAATAAACCGAACCTGAAAACGTTTTTCGTCCATGCGAACCGTACTCCTATTCTTTTTCACCTTTGCAGCCGGCGCAGTATCTGCCCAAAACATACTCGATTCCATAGAGATATATGATTATCCTGTTAGGGAAGGAGTGATCTATAAATACGAGAAAAAAGGGATTTGTTCGCAAACCTATGCTTCCACATTATCCATTGTGTCGGTCATCACCCAGGAAGATTCGGTTTTTCATTCGGAAGAAGGGGTTGTGGCAGGTACTTTTTCAATTGACAATTTTCATGGGGTTACGATAAAGAATGCCAGGGATGAATTCATCACCTATAGTAACCTGGATGCACTTTGTCTCAAAAAAGGAGATAAGGTTTCAAAAGGAATGTGTATCGGGACAACAGCTCCTTGTGAAGATTTTTCCCGTGAACTGAACCAGGTGGATATCCTGGTATTGCAAAAATTAAAAAGACTTCCCTACAGTAAAGTGCTCCAGTATATACTTTCCCGCTCCACTCCGAAGCGAATCTATTATTCCACTTTATAAGCCACGCCTTCGAGTGCCAGTTCCGTATTGGGGAAAACTTCCCTGGCTTCCGACTCGAATTCTTCCAGCGTATCATATTTACTGCTGAAATGTCCGATCAGTAATTTTTTTACTCCCGCTTTTTGTGCAATCAGGGCTGCCTGTTTGGTTGTGGAATGAAACCGGGCTTCCGCTCTTTCCCGGAGATGATCCAGGTAGGTTGTTTCATGGTAAATCAAATCGGCTCCGCTGATATGCGGAATGATGGATTCATCATACTTGGTATCCGCACAAAATGCATAGGTTTTGCCTGGAACCGCGGGTTCAGTCACCCATTCATTATGTACAAGGCTGCCGTCTTTGCGGGTATAATCTTCCCCATCTTTTAAGCGATTGTAGAAAGATGCAGGAATTTCAAAGGCCATCGCTTTTTCAGGAAGCAGCTTGCGGGGTTGTTTTTTTTGGTTGAAGACAAATCCATAGGTTTCGATGCGGTGATTGGTTCGAAAACATTTGACCCTGAGTTTTTCGTCATCCAGCAGCGTGGCGGGCCCGGTGATGGTATTGAGGTGCAGGGGGTAACAAAGTTGCGTGTCGGCAACCCGGAGTTGCAATTCAATGATTTCTTTTAAAGGGGAAGGACCGAAAACATGTAATTCCTGCTGGTGGCCCAGCAAACTGAAAGAATTGATCAGTCCTATTAATCCGAAATAATGATCGCCATGCAGGTGGGAGATGAAAACATGGGAGATCTTGCTTCGCCTGATCTTGTAATTGATCATCTGGATCTGGGTGCCTTCCCCGCAATCTACCAGGTAATTGCTGCCATCCAGGGTAACCACCTGGCTGGTAGGATGACGGTCAAAGGCCGGAACCGCGGAATTATTTCCAAGGATAGTGACAGCGAGCATGCGATAAAAAGGCTGGTTTTTTTGTTCTTTACGAAAGTAGAGAAATCTTTTATGCATTCGAAGCAAGCAATCGGCGACGGCTTATTCACCTTCATCCAGGAGTTCCCTTTCAATCTCCTCCATTTGGACTATATCCCAGGCTTCGCTTTCCGTGGGGGTAACATTCATCATCTCCAAAAGTTCATGTTTATCCAGGAAATCCTCTACCTCTTGCTGGAGTTCGCAAATGACAAAAGAGGCATGATGTTCGTAAAATCTTTGCTGGATATAGACCAGCTTTTCCGCAGCAGCGATATCGATGTTTTGGATGTCTTTTAGTTTCAGCACCACGTTTTTAACGTCATTTTGCAGGAAAGGGAGCAAACATTCACCCAATTCTTCTGTCATACTAGCAGAAAGTGAGGGTCCCGGCAACGTGATGGCATGAAATTTTTCTTTGGTATCAGTTTTGACCTGCATAGAATTTATGATGGGTTAGTTGAACAAAGCCCCAAAACCGGTGGCCGGCTCCCCGGCTGGGTTCTGACCAGTGTTCCTGCAAAGTGAAAAAACAGCCAGTCCCCGACAACTAAAATTATCAACAACTCGTTTATAAATACGGGAAATACGGAACCAAATATATTTGTTAATATTGTATCACAACCAATTACCTTAAATGGATAATAATTTTTCAGCCCAGGTTAAAGAGATCATTTCATTCAGCAGGGAGGAGGCTCTTCGGTTAGGAAATGATTTTATCGGCACAGAACACCTGTTGCTCGGCCTGATCCGGGAGGGAGATAATACTGCCGTCCGGATACTCAAGAGTTTTAACGTCGACCTCTACGAACTCCGCAAAGAGATCGAACTGGCCGTTAAGGATAAAACAGGTAAGAATATTGCAAACATCAATAGCCTGCCTCTGACCAAGCAGGCGGAAAAAGTAATAAGGGTAACCGTGCTCGAAGCCAAGGCATTGAAAAGTGCTACGGTAGAAACGGAACACCTGATGTTATCAATTTTAAAGAACAAGGAAAATATTGCAACACAAATCTTAAATCAATTTGACGTGGATTATGATCTTTTCAGACAGGAATTAGGGATTGTGAAATCAAACGATCCCCGCGCTGAATACACTGATGAGAACGATGATGATTTTGATGAAGAGAAAAAGTATTCAGGTCAGAAAGCCGGCAGTAAGCAGCAGGGTAGTGCTAAAAGCAAAACCCCGGTGCTGGATAATTTTGGCCGCGATATTACCAAGCTTGCCGAAATGGGAGCCCTGGATCCCATTGTGGGCCGCGAAAGGGAAATCGAGCGGGTATCGCAGATCCTTTCCCGCCGTAAGAAGAACAACCCAATCCTGATCGGTGAACCCGGAGTGGGTAAAACCGCCATCGTGGAAGGGCTGGCCCTGCGCATCGTGCAACGCAAAGTTTCACGGGTTTTGTTTGATAAACGCGTGATTTCACTGGACCTGGCCGCACTGGTAGCCGGTACCAAGTACCGGGGCCAATTTGAAGAAAGAATGAAGGCCATCATGAATGAACTGGAAAAGAACCGGGACGTAATCCTTTTCATTGATGAGCTGCATACCATTGTTGGAGCAGGCGGCGCCAGCGGTTCACTGGATGCCAGTAATATTTTCAAACCAGCCCTGGCCCGCGGCGAACTCCAGTGTATCGGTGCTTCCACCCTGGATGAATACCGTATGTATATTGAGAAAGACGGGGCCCTTGATCGCCGTTTCCAGAAAGTGATGGTAGACCCGCCCAGCGTGGAGGATACCATACTTATTCTGAATAATATTAAATCCAAATACGAGGACTATCATAATGTCATCTATAATGATGAAGCCATTGATGCCTGCGTAAAACTCAGCGACCGCTATATTACGGATCGCCTGCTTCCCGATAAAGCTATCGACGTAATGGATGAAGTGGGAGCCAGGGTTCACCTCAAAAACATCAATGTTCCGCAAAACATCGTGGATCTGGAAAAAAAGATCGAGGACGTAAAGAATGAAAAGAATAAAGTCGTAAAGAGCCAGAAATTTGAGGAAGCTGCTTCTCTCCGCGATACGGAAAAGAAATTGCAGGAAGACCTGGAAAAAGCAAAAATAGACTGGGAAGAAGAAAGCAAACATAAACGCTATCCCATCGATGAGGAAGCTATCGCAGAAGTGGTGAGCATGATGACCGGCATTCCGGTGAAGAGAATGGTTCAGGCAGAAACGGAAAAATTGCGCAAAATGGCGGATGATATGGCCAGTATGGTCATTGGCCAGAATGAAGCGATCAGCAAGGTGGTGAAAGCTATCCAGCGGAACCGGGTCGGTTTAAAAGATCCAAAGAAACCGATCGGCACTTTTATTTTCCTTGGCCCTACCGGTGTGGGTAAAACAGAATTGGCAAGGGCACTGGCCCGCTACATGTTTGATTCGGAAGATTCACTGATCCGTATTGATATGAGTGAATACATGGAAAAATTCACGGTCAGCCGGCTGATTGGTGCACCTCCGGGTTATGTGGGATATGAGGAAGGCGGGCAATTAACCGAAAGGGTACGCCGCAAGCCTTATAGTGTCATTCTGCTCGATGAAATAGAAAAGGCCCATCCGGATATTTACAATATTCTCCTGCAGGTATTGGACGATGGACAGCTGACTGATGGCCTGGGCCGCAAAGTGGATTTCAAGAATACACTGATCATTATGACTTCCAATATCGGTGTCAGGCAGCTGAAAGATTTTGGCACAGGTGTGGGTTTTGCCACCAGTTCGAAAGTGGAACACGAGGACGAGGCGAATAAAGCTGTCATTGAAAAAGCGCTGAAGAAAACCTTCTCGCCCGAGTTCCTCAACCGGATTGATGATGTGGTGATCTTTAACAGCCTGACGAAAGAACATATCTTCAATATCATCGATATCCTGATGAAGGGTGTGATGAAGAGACTGGTTAGCCTGGGCTTTAGCCTTGAATTGACAGAAGGAGCCAAATCCTTCCTTGCCGACAAAGGGTATGATGTTGCATTTGGCGCAAGACCTTTGCACCGGGCCATCCAGAAATACCTCGAAGATCCGCTGGCTGAGGAGATCCTGAATATGCATGTGAAAGCAGGAGATGTACTGGAAGCTGATGTTGATAAGGATAATACCAAACTCACCTTTAATTTTAAAAAGCAACCCGAGCAAAAATCCAAAGCTTAAAAAAATAAACAGTTCAGTAAAGGGCAGGGCAACTTGCCCTTTTTTTATTTTCTTTTTTCACGATCCCATGATTGCCTTAACGGAAAGTTTTGGCTTCGGGATGAAATGTTATTTTTGCAGAGAGTCAATTGGATAATTCGGATTCCGTACTATTCAACCAGGTCTGTAAAAATTCAGCATTCACCTTAAGCATGGCAAAAAAGATCATCATAACGATTGATGGCTGGTCTAGTTGCGGTAAAAGCACGCTGGCAAAACAACTGGCCAGGGAGCTGGGATATATTTACGTGGACAGTGGTGCCATGTACAGGGCGATTACACTTTATTTTTTGCGGAATAATGTGGACCTCGCAGATAAAAAGGAAATAAAGAAAGCTTTGAAAAGCGTGAACCTGGAATTTGTACATAATTCCAAAAGCCAGGTCAGTGAAATGTTTCTCAATGAGGAAAACGTGGAGTACCTGATCCGTGATCTTATTATTGCAGAAAAAGTAAGTGATGTGGCGGCTATCAAAGAGGTGAGGGAATTTGCCGTGGCGCAACAACAGAAAATGGGTGCCAAAAAGGGGATTGTGATGGATGGACGGGATATAGGTACTGTTGTGTTTCCAAAAGCCGAAGTAAAAATCTTTATGACCGCCGATAACGCGGTGAGGGTAGAACGGCGTTTTCGCGAATTATACGAGAAAAATCCCAACATAACGATTGAAGAGGTAAAGAATAACCTCGAAATGCGGGATTATATCGACAGTAACCGGGAGTTCAGCCCCCTGCGGAAGGCAGATGACGCACTGGAGCTGGATAATACGAATCTTACAGAGGTGCAGCAGTTACACAAGGCCCTGGCCTGGGCCCGGAAAAAGATAGGTTGAACAAAAACTTGCATTTGCAGCCATCTCTTGGTATTTTAGATACCCGGAATTTCCCCTACTCCTTAACGAAAAGCCTTACCGGCCCTTTTTCAGCACCCGAAGTGTAATCACAATTGAGATAAAAACGGTCCAATCTTCTTAAAAGCTCCTGATCTCCGTATCCCCTGGAGAAGCTTTATTACTACTTACTTTCTAACCTTTATATAAGAGTACATGGGCAGATGGCCGCATGGCTGAGGACAGATCATGTATTTACCTGTTGCGCGGGCAACAACCTTTATATATGTTTTATTCATCAAAACCTTGAAGCATGAAAAAGTTTCTATTGTCCCTGGTCACCCTCCTGGGTCTTGTTGTTTCCCAGGCCGTGCAGGCGCAATGTGATCTCGCTTTGAACAACCTGGTTATACAGCCTGTCAGTGTTGCACCTTATCCGAATGCGGGGGGAACGCAATGCCGGGTAGTTTTTAATGCCAGCTTTGATATAACTACCAATTCCGGGTTCAAGTATCTTTTTTTTCATTCCTGGCTGGCGGGCGATTATCCCAATCCACCTGTTTTCGATTGTTCGGGAAGTACGCCGGCCAGGGATCCGGGCACCAGTGAGCAACTGGGTACGACCAACCTGCCGGATCCGGGTAAATCCTTTCTCGATATTGGACTGGTGGGTTTACAGGAAGCCCTGGCGGCAATACCGTTGAATACACCGACAAATATCACTTCGCTATTAGCGACCACTTATATGCACGATAATGCAGTGGTATTGACACATGCAGGCAATTCGCCGGGATTAAATGTTATGGTCACTAAATTACCGGGTAATATCCTGCATTTCGATGTAACCGGTATAATCATCTATCTCAACCAGCCTTGCGGAACTCCCCTTGTTGTAAAAACAGATATCTGGGGATCCAATTCCAATGCCGGCGATCCCAAGGCCCAGTGTTATATCTGCGGCATCACACCATTTTTAAATGATCCTTCTATTTCAGGTTTTAAAACTTGTGACCAGCCAGCCCGCCGTTATGCATTGGGTCTTGACATGGGACAGGAGATAGATGTAACGGTAACCTACAGCGTATATATCGACATGAATGATGATGGAGACCTGGATCTGCCAACAGATCTACTGGCATTTACCAGTGCCCCGATTACACTTAATGCAGCCAATAGCTGGCATTATGATGTGGGTCCCACACCGATTGCCTTGCCCAGCCCTTATTCGGATTCCCAGCCTTATTCTGAAAAAGGATACCTGATAGTAGTCAGTGGGGCGGCACTACCCAATTCAGTCGTGCGCTATTTCCCCCATCCCCAAAATTGTATAGGTTTACCTGTAGAATTCAAATCGTTCACGGCAACTCGTCAACGTTCCACTGTAAATCTTCGTTGGGAAACCCTGGTAGAGCAGGACAATAGCGGCTTTGCCGTTGAAAGAAAGCTGCAGGGAAACTGGGAAGA
>DASUMO010000530.1:0-2453 GCA_036277695.1 Chitinophagaceae bacterium | reverse complement strand
TTGTTTGCCTGAACCCGGCATCCTCCTCATCAGGATCTGAACATCCGCTTTCTGACCTTTAGCCGCCTTGGATATATTGATACCATAGTATTTCTGTAATTCGTTTTTTAAATAATTAAATAGTGGTTGCTTATCCCAGTTAGGGAAATCCGAGCGCAGCGTTAGCCTGGACTTTATGATGTAAGCGCCTTCCGATTGTTTGAGCTCTGCCGGCCAGGGCACCAGGTTCAGGGTGGATTGAGCTACTATAGCCCCACAAAAAAGCAACGAAATAACCAGTATGATCAGGCGCATAGGATTCATTTAATTGTAGTGACAGACATGCCGCTTATGTAATGATTTGTAAGCCATGAAAATAAAATACTTCTCATTACCTGCTTACCGGCAAGCTGATACTGCTGGCGTTCGTTCCGTCATGATAAAGCCGGATGGCCGCTTTTTGGAAATCGCTTTCATTTGCTTCGTAAATATTCACGAATTTCTGGGGATTTCGGTCGGCCAGGGGAAACCAGCTGCTTTGGATCTGGATCATTAAACGGTGTCCTTTTTTAAACGTATGGGCCAGGTCCGGCAGTTCAAATTTTACCGTTTCGATTTTGCCGGGCTTAAAGGCTTCCGGTTTTTCAAAACTGTTGCGGAATCTGCCCCGCATGATCTCACCCCGGACCAGCATCTGGTATCCACCCATTGGATAAGAACCGGAATTGTTGAGGCCATTTTGTCTCGTATCACCGGGATAGCTGAAATCATCGGGAAAAACATCAATGATCTTCACGACGAAATCCGCATCTGTTCCGGAAATGCTCACTTTCAGGTTGGCAATAACAGGTCCGGCCAGGGTCAGGTCTTCTTTTAAAACTGCTGTTTGAAAACTGAGTACATCAGGCCTCCTCCATGCGAATCGCTGGTCATCGGTCATATATTCACGGGTGCGGCTGTGATGGACATCTTCTGTATAAGGCACAGGGTGGGAGGGATCACTGATATATTCCGAAAAATTCAATTTAGAAATAGGTTTGGACCAGCTTAGGGATCCATTAGCCGAAGGGTATATGTTCTTCATTTCAATATTGGCAGGCGGCCATTGATCCAGCTTACTCCATTTGTTTTCACCTGTGAAAAAAATAGTAGCTTCTGCCAAAGCCGGGTCATCGCCCTTGCCTTTGAGATAATAATTAAAAAACGGGATCTCTATATTATTCTGATACCAGAAAGAAGTATTACTATCGAATTTTACATTGCCCAAATAACTGCCATCACGGCTAGCCCATTGACCATGAAACCAGGGACCCATGACAATCTTATTATGTATGCCTGGGCTCATTTTTTCACTGGCTTTATAACTATTCCAGGCTCCCCAGCAATCTTCGGCATCAAATAAACCGCCAACCCATAACATAGCTGGCTTCAGGTTACTCATAGCATTCCGGGCATTGCGGTCCTGCCACCAGGCATCATAGTTAGGATGTGCATACATTTCCTTCCAGAAACGAATACTGTCACCCATTAAGTCAGCAAGTTTTTTCAGGGTCCCCGCTTCAAGGAAAAATTTATAATTATCCCTTACAGTGAAATCAAAACCCCGGGCACCGACCGTAGTAGGACGGGGCCTGGGCTTGCCAAAGCCGGAATAAAAATTAAAGGCATCAAGCTGAAAAAATGCCCCGTTGTGGTGGAAATCATCACCAATAAACCAATCGGTAACCGGGGCCTGCGGACTGACCGCCTTTAGTGCAGGATGTCCGCTGGCGGCTGCCATGGTTGAGTAAAAACCGGGATAAGAAATACCGAATACACCAACATTGCCATTATTGCCAGGCAGGTTTTTGATCATCCATTCGATCGCATCATAGGTATCGCTGGCTTCATCAATATCCTTTACCCCGTTCTTGTTTTTGATAAAAGGACGTACATCTTCAAACTCACCTTCACTCATCCACCTTCCACGCACATCCTGTACCACGATAATATAATTTTCCCTTGCATAATATTTCCAGTGCCGCTCCCATAAACGGGGGGAAAAATCTCTGCCATATGGGGCACAGGAATAAGGCGTGCGGGTGATCAGGATGGGATGTTTTTCACTTTTATCCTTAGGCAGGTAAATGGCCGTGAATAATCTTACCCCGTCCCGCATGGGGATATACTGTTCCTGTTTTGTGTAGTTTTCAAGGATCCAAGCGGAGTCCTGGTCGGTTTGAGCGATGGCGCTGCAGACCGCCATCCAAAACAATAAGACAAAAGTTATTTTTCTCATGAATTCGAATTTGAAGAGCTAAATTTAATGATTCTCCATCAGCAGCCTTTTATTTTATGGCAACCAATGAGGAAGTAATACGAAAATTTTATACAGCATTCCAGCAACTCGACTACCGGGTAATGAATGACTGTTATAGCCAGGACATCGTCTTCAGCGACCCCGTATTCCTGTTATTGCGGGGCGATGAAGTTAG
>DASUMO010000529.1:0-11735 GCA_036277695.1 Chitinophagaceae bacterium | reverse complement strand
CCCGAACTCCGCCCATTGGTGCCTTTGGATGGTGGACGTTTTGCTTCTTCGGATCTGAACGATCTCTACCGCAGGGTGATCATCCGCAATAACCGTTTAAAGAGATTATTGGAGATCAAAGCTCCCGAAGTCATCCTCCGGAACGAAAAGAGGATGTTACAGGAAGCAGTTGACTCCCTGTTTGATAATAGCCGTAAATCCAATGCTGTAAAAGCGGAGGGTGGCCGCGCATTGAAATCACTCAGTGATGTATTGAAAGGAAAACAGGGCCGTTTCCGCCAGAACCTGCTGGGTAAACGTGTTGACTATTCCGGCCGTTCGGTGATCGTAGTAGGTCCTGAACTCAAATTACATGAGTGTGGTTTGCCAAAAGATATGGCGGCTGAATTGTTCAAACCTTTTATCATTCGTAAATTGATTGAAAGGGGTATCGTGAAGACCGTTAAATCCGCCAGGAAACTGGTAGATAAGAAAGAAGCGGTGGTTTGGGATATCCTTGAAAATATACTTAAAGGGCACCCGGTATTATTGAACCGGGCCCCGACGCTGCACCGTTTATCCATCCAGGCCTTCCAGCCTAAACTGATAGAAGGTAAAGCCATTCAATTGCACCCGCTGGTAACAACTGCCTTCAACGCCGACTTTGACGGCGACCAGATGGCCGTTCACGTACCCCTGAGCAATGCTGCCATCATCGAAGCACAATTGTTGATGCTGGCTTCTCATAATATCCTGAACCCTCAAAATGGTACGCCGATTACCCTGCCTTCACAGGACATGGTACTGGGTCTGTATTATATTACCAAAGGCAGGAAAACAACCAGCACTGAAACGGTGAGGGGAGAAGGGAAAGCATTCTATTCTACCGAGGAGGTGATCATTGCCTACAATGAAAGTAAAATTGACCTGCACGCCTGGGTAAAGGTGAAAACGAATATCCGCAACGCCGATGGTTTGCTGGAACATAAAATGATCGAAACCACTGTAGGCCGGGTAATCTTTAACCAGCACGTGCCCGCTGAAGTAGGTTTCGTAAACGCCCTGTTAACCAAGAAGAATCTCCGTGAAATCATTGGCGATATCATTCGTATTACCAATGTGCCGAAGACGGCTAAATTCCTGGATGATATCAAGCAGCTTGGATTCCGGACAGCCTTCCAGGGTGGTCTTTCGTTCAGTATTAATGACCTGATCATTCCCGATATCAAAGAAGAATTGCTGGAGAATGCCAAAGGCGAAGTAGACGAAGTATGGGAAAACTACAATATGGGTTTGATCACCAATAACGAGCGCTATAACCAGATCGTTGACATCTGGAGCCGTGTGGATACCCGTATTACCGAAACCCTGATCCGCGAACTAAGCAGCGATAAGCAGGGATTCAATTCTGTTTATATGATGCTTGATTCAGGAGCCCGGGGTTCCAAACAACAGATCAAACAGCTGGCTGGCATCAGGGGCCTTATGGCCAAACCCAGGAAATCGGGTTCAACCGGTTCCGAGATCATTGAAAATCCCATTCTTTCCAACTTCAAAGGCGGATTGAACGTATTGGATTATTTCATTTCTACACACGGTGCCCGTAAGGGTCTGGCCGATACCGCTCTTAAAACAGCCGATGCCGGTTACCTGACCCGTCGACTGGTGGATGTATCACAGGATGTGGTAATAACTGAGGAAGATTGTGGTACGCTGCGTGGGATCGCCACCAGTGCATTAAAAGATAATGAGGATGTCATTGAACCTTTGTCCGACAGGATCGAAGGCCGAACTTCACTCCATGATGTATACAACCCCATCACCGATGAGCTGATCATTGCCGGTGGTGATGAAATTACATCTGATATTGCCCGTAAGATTGAAGATGCAGCTATTGAAACAGTTGAGATCCGCTCGGTACTTACCTGCGAAAGCAAGCGCGGTTGTTGTGTGAAATGTTATGGCAGGAACCTGGCCAGCGGTAACCTGGCGCAAAAAGGAGATGCTGTAGGTATTATCGCTGCCCAGTCAATCGGGGAGCCGGGAACACAGCTAACCTTACGGACATTCCACGTGGGTGGTGTGGCCGGTTCTGCAGCTGTTGATTCTACGCTCACTGCCAAGTTTGATGGTACCATCCAGTTTGATGGACTTCGTTCTGTAACAACACAAGATGTTGAAGGTAATAATGTGCAGGTGGTAATCGGCCGTACCGGCGAAATGCGGATTATCGATACCAAGAATGATCGCCTGCTGATCACCAATAATATTCCTTATGGTGCTACCCTGATGGTAAAAGACGGGCAGAAAGTGCATAAGGGCGATGTGATCTGTACCTGGGACCCATTCAATAACGTAATTGTTGCAGAGATCAATGGAACCCTGAAATTTGAGAATGTCATTGAAGGCGTAACCTTCCGTGAAGAGGCCGACGAACAAACAGGTCACCGCGAAAAAGTGGTCATTGAAACCCGTGACAAAACCAAGATCCCTTCCATTCTTGTTGAAGGAAAGGAAAGTAAATCATATAACCTTCCTACAGGCAGCCATATCATCCTGGAGGAAAATGAAGACGTAAAAGCCGGTCAGGTAATTGTGAAGATCCCGCGTATCCTCGGTAAACTGAGAGATATCACTGGAGGTCTGCCCCGCGTAACCGAGTTGTTTGAAGCCCGTAACCCCAGCAATCCTTCGGTGGTTTCCGAGATTGATGGTGTGGTAACTATGGGTGCTATCAAACGTGGTAACCGGGAGATCATCATCGAAGCTAAAGACGGTGTGCAGAAAAAATACCTGGTTCCGCTTACCCGCCAGATCCTTGCACAGGATGGGGACTTCGTAAAAGCCGGTTCGCCGCTTTCTGATGGCCAGACTTCCCCGCAGGATATATTATCAATCCAGGGACCATTTGCCGTGCAGCAATACGTTGTAAACGAGATCCAGGAAGTTTATCGCTTGCAGGGTGTAAGGCTTAATGACAAGCATATTGAAGTGATCGTTCGCCAGATGATGCGCAAAGTCAATATTGTTGATCCGGGTGATACACGATTCCTTGAAGAAGATTCCGTTGATAAATTTGAATTCATCGAAGAGAATGATTTCATTTTTGATAAAAAAGTCGTCACTGATCCGGGTGAATCCGCAAAGCTCCGTGCAGGACAGATCGTTAGCCTGCGTGAAGTGCGGGAAGAAAACTCGATCCTGCGCAGGAATGATAAAAAGCCCGTGGATTTCCGGGATGCAAAACCAGCCACTTCTGCACCCACGCTCCTGGGTATCACCAAGGCATCGTTGGGTGTACCAAGCTGGATTTCGGCCGCATCCTTCCAGGAAACGACCAAGGTCTTGTCTTCGGCAGCTATCAATGGTAAAACCGATGATATGCTGGGCCTGAAAGAGAATGTGATTACCGGTCACCCGATCCCGGCCGGTACCGGGTTGCGTGAATTCGAGAATATGATCGTAGGCAGTAAGGAAGAATACGAACTGCTGCAAACGACACGTGAAGCCATGGCTTTCGATGAAGAAGAATAACCAGGAGACAGAATAAATCAGTGTCTTTAAATGAATCGAGGAGTAAGTTTTGCTTACTCCTTTTTTCATCGGGGCCGGGGCTGTTAAGGCTTTCCTAAAGTGACCTGAATCCTTATATTTGCCCGCCCTTCATGACTAATTTGCAAGACGGTACCAGGTGAAACGATGCATCTATTACGTCGTTCCCGGACAAAAAATAAATATATCTGCATGAAAAATGGTTTACTAATTTGGAATGTATTATTGACGGTTGTTGCAGGTTATTTACTCATACTTCATTTTCGCCCGGGCAAAACTCATGCTTCCCCCAGCCAGCAGGTGCACAATGACACATTCTCCGTAAACAAGGATTTTCGAATCGCTTATTTCGAAATGGATTCCGTTGAAGCGAACTTCGAGATGGTAAAAGATGTGAAAGCTGAACTCAGTAAAAAAGAAGATGCGATTACTGTTGAATTGGACGGGCTGAGCAGAAGATTTCAGCAACGCTATAAATATTTCCAGGAACAGGCCCAGGGTGGTACGATGACCCAGGCCCAATCCGACCAGGCCGGCGCAGAACTTAAAAACCTGGATGAGCAAATCAAGTCACGTAAGCAAAACCTCGACCAGGAATACAGCGAATTCGTGATGAAGAGGATGAAGGACGTAAAAATGACCATCAAGGATTTTCTGAGAGATTATAACAAGACCCGCAATTTCTCTTATATCGTTTCCTATGGCGAGGCCGATGGCTTGTTTTATTACAAGGACTCAGCTTACAATATCACAGCCGAAGTCATCAAAGGCCTGAATGCTTTATATAAACCGGCTTCTAAAAAGCAATAGTGATCCGGCGCCGTATATTGATTTTGTCGCCCTCTTAAATCCACTGAATTACTTATCTTGAAATCAGAATGACTGATTTTAAAAAACTATTTGATTCCTTATCATCCTGTAAAGTAGGAGTGATCGGGGATGTGATGCTGGATACCTATATGTGGGGACAGGTGGAACGCATTTCGCCTGAAGCCCCGGTACCGGTTGTTACCCTGCAGCAAAAGGAATACAGGATCGGCGGCGCCGGCAATGTGGCCCTGAATTGCCGTTCCCTGCAGGCAAATGTCTCCTTGCTGTCTGTGACGGGCGATGATGAAGAAGCCCTGAGGCTGGAACAACTTTTAGAGGAAAAACAGATCGGCAGTTCCTGGCTGGTAAAAAGCAAGGAGAGAATAACAACCAATAAAACCAGGATCATCAGCCGCAACCAGCAGATGATGCGGCTGGACAACGAAATTACCCGCGATCTTTCCGCGGCAGACAATGCCGCTTTACTGGCAAATATCAAATCCTATATTAAAACGGAAAAGCCCGGGGTTATCATATTCGAGGACTATAACAAGGGAGTTCTCACCGAGCCACTTATTGCCGCCGTCATAAAAGAGTGCAGGAATGCTGGCATTATTACTGCTGTTGATCCCAAACGTAAAAACTTTTTCAGTTACAGGGGAGTGGATATTTTTAAACCCAACCTGAAAGAAGTAAAGGAAGGTTTAAACCTCTTATTTGACGAAGTGGATGAAAAACTCCTGATGAATATTCATGCGGAATTGTTCAGGATCATAGGTCATCGCATTTCGTTTATCACCTTATCTGATAAAGGAGTTTTTTACCAGCTTGACGGTGAAGCCCGGATCATTCCTTCGCACCTGCGGAATGTGGCGGATGTATCCGGCGCGGGGGATACAGTAATAGCAGTAGCTTCCCTGTTATATGCCGGCTCAGGTGATGTAAGCCTCATGGCGGAAGTAGCCAATATTGCCGGGGGACTGGTTTGCGAGGAGGTCGGGACCGTAGCGATTGATAAAGAAAAATTGTTGAGAGAATGCGAGTTGCTTTTGAATGGTCAGGGAAGCTGACTAAAAGTGAATGAACGGTTTTGAACCCAATTAATTGATCATAATGAATGCCTATTCATTAGTAATACATGGTGGGGCGGGAACTATAGTGCGATCCAGTATGACCGCTGAAAAAGAGGCTGCCTATCGCCAGGCCCTGGAACAGGCCCTCCAGGCCGGTTATGTTTTGTTGGAGAAAGGACATTCAGCCCTCGACGCTGTTCGCGCAGCAGTCATATCCCTGGAGGATAATGAGCTCTTTAATGCGGGCAAAGGCTCCGTTTTTGCCAAAGACGGCAGCCAGGAAATGGATGCTTCCATTATGGATGGCAAAACACTGGCAGCAGGCGCAGTGAGCGCTGTAAGAAATATCCGGAACCCGGTTGAGCTGGCCTATGCGGTAATGACCCAAAGCCCGCATGTGATGCTCAACGGGCAGGGAGCCAACGATTTTGCGGAATGGATGGGGATGAGAAAAGAACCCGATTCCTATTTTTATTCTGCCTTCCGTCATGATCAATGGAAGCAAATGCAAAACTCTGATCAAACAGCGCTGGATCATAATATCATTGTGAAAGAGGATAAATTCGGAACAGTGGGAGCGGCAGCCTGTGATCAGCAGGGCAACCTCGCAGCAGCTACCAGCACAGGTGGAATGACCAACAAACAATGGGGCCGGGTGGGTGACAGTTCGATCATCGGTGCAGGTACTTATGCCAATAATAAGACCTGTGCCATTAGTTGTACGGGCCATGGAGAACTTTTTATCCGGGCAGTTGCAGCTTATGATGTGAGTTGCCTGATGGAATACAAAAGTTATTCTTTGATGGAAGCGATGGAGATCGTGGTCAATGACAAACTTTTGAAAATAGGTGGGGAAGGCGGGATGGTTGGCGTTGATGCCCGAGGGAATGCTGCAATGATTTTCAATAGTGAAGGTATGTACAGGGGCATGCGCAGCAGTAATGGACAAAAGGAAACGGCTATCTACAAATAGGAAATCATATCTCCAATTAAAACAGGGCTTTTATTTGCATGAAGAAGTACGCGGTGATTGTTGCAGGGGGAACCGGTTCAAGAATGGGAGGCAATCTTCCCAAACAATTTATGTTGCTGAAAAACAAACCGGTGCTTTATTATACTTTGAAAGTCTTCCTGGAAACATTTAAGGATCTGCAGGTCATACTGGTATTGCCGGTTGAATACACCGATATGGGCCAGGAGATCATCGATGCCTATTTTGACAAGGACCGTATCCGTATCACGGCGGGCGGTGATACCCGTTTTCAGTCAGTCAAAAACGGCCTGGCACTGGTGGAAGAGGAATCCATGATCTTTGTGCATGATGGAGTTCGTTGCTTAACCAGCCCGGCCCTGCTGCAACGATGTTATCAAACAGCCCTGGAAACAGGGACCGCTATTCCTGTCATTGCCTGCAAGGATAGTGTACGCCTGCTCCGGGAAGAAGGAAGTGATGCCATTGACCGGAACAAGATCCTGCTGGTACAAACACCCCAGGTATTTCACAGCAAAATCTTATTGCCAGCTTATTCCATCGATTATAAAGATAAGTTTACCGATGAGGCTACCGTGGTAGAAGCATATGGAATGAAACTATCTTTGGTGGACGGGGAAGAAGACAATATCAAGATCACCCGGCCATTTGACCTGGTAATTGCAGAACAGCTGTTAAACTAAAGAGAGAAGCTGACTCATTTCTTGAGCCATTTTACATAGAAAGGCAGCCTGTTCAGTTTTAACCCAGCGTATTTTTCTTCCAGTGCACCAAAGCCACTATAAAAAAACGCAAGGGAAGGAATATCGGAGCCTTCGAAATCAAGCAGTAAATTTTTCCCGGCATATTCCTGTATAAATGCATCGATCAGGGCATGGGAAGTTCCGAGCGCTTTTCCATCCGGGTGGTTTCCCACCAGTATATAATAGGCCCTGTTGTGGGAAAAAAAGAAAACAGCCGAGGCCAACAACTCTCCTTCAGCAGAAACGATTCCCCGCGTAAGCGCCATTTGCCTGCCCTGCAGTTCCGCGTATAATTTCCTGAAACGATCCAGGTTTTTCTCCGCTTCTTTTCCAAACTCCTTCATTTGCCCTTTTGCCAATTCAATGACTTTTTCAACGGGTATATCTTTTTGTGCGCTGGCTCCTGACTGCATGCATTTGCGGATATTCCGCTGGATATTTTCCCGGTAATTTTTATAGAGGTATTCATGAGGAGTCGCAAGATTAAGGACATAGTTGGAGCGGGTATACAAATTAAAATCCCGGAGGGAAAATATATTCTGGTGATTTAGATAAATATCCCAGTATTTGAAACGGGCGGGCACGGCTTTTAAAAAAGATTCCAGCAGCTCAGCATCAATTCGGGGCCCGAATAAGCCCAGTTGGGCAGTTAAAAAAGGCTGGTATAAATAATGAATGCCCCATTTCTTATTCCAGCAAAGGGGCATTACGGCCTCGTAATTATTTAAAACCAATGCATCCCATCTTTCGCAGATAACATCGAGGTAGAAACTATAACCATAGACCAGGCCATTGGGCGATTTTTTAATACAATCGTCCCAGCGACCCGCATCGAGTTTATCCCTTGTCAGCCATGCTATGTTCCCGCGATCCGGCATCAGAAATCAAGGTTGCGGTCTATTTTCCGAAAACTGAAATTGGAAATATCAATCGAGAAAGAGACCGTTTTCCAAAGCCGGCCTTTTTTCTCCAATGTGGATTGGATATAATCTTTGAATACCCGGCTGTATAAAAGCGGCAGGTAAATATTTACCGTTTCCTTGAATAAGGATAGCTGGAGCCCGGCATCGAAAAGGAAGCGGTCTCCTTCAGCATCCTCTTTCCAGGCCTCTGCATGGGTACCGATATCCAGGAAAATTTTCAGGGGAATCTTAACCGGAAGCATACTCAGGGGATTGAGCCCGGAAGGAATGGTAGTACTGAAATTCGCCGCGATCAGCCAATCATCGCTTCGACCGGTTTTTTCTGCCAGCAGGTCGGTTCTAACTTTAAATGCTCCATCCCTGACCATGATCTGCTGGCTCAGCAATCCTTCAAATTTATTCCGACCGATAAAATAATCGCTATAGGTATAATCTTCGTATCCATTGGCCCCGGTCATATTCAGGTGATAGCGATCCGTGGCAAATTGCTTGGCTGTTGTTTTGGTGCTGCTATAAATGAACTTACCGGCAAACAATCGAAGGTCAAGCCCACCTTCCTTGGGGTAATTGAAGAAATATTTCCCGGTAAATGCAGCACGGATAAAATCTTTCGCCTGTTCAATTTTCAACTCTCCCCGGTAGGGATAAAGGGCCCTGTTGTTTTCCACGACAAATTGCAGCTGCTGCAAATCCCGGTTCTGGGATTGGGTACCATAGTTTTCAATAATGGTTGTATCACCCGGGGTGATGATACTATCACGTGAAAATCGCAAACGCTCTTCACTCACCAGGAAGCTTTTAAATTGAATAAACCGATGGATGCTGCTGCGGGGATTCTTTTCTTTAAGGGTGAAACGGATACCGGGCACAATTTTTTGAAATGACATGGATATGGTTTTCTCCTCCGGGTCAGTAAACTGGTCGGCTGTAAAACGGGCAGCACTTAATCCCCATTCAATTTTCCGAAAAGTTTGATCCGGGTAAAAATGATGGGAGAAAAAACCCAGGCCGGTGAAATTTTTACTTCCGGTTGCATAAAATGGGATAGCCAGGAACTGGAACCTGGAAGGAGGAAGTTTCAGGTTGGTAAAAAAACCACCCAGCATCAATTTGTCATAAGCATTCATGCCGATAGCAGGACCAAAGAGCAATAGATTTTTGCTGGGTTGCCTGGCATATTGTTCCAGTGATTTTTTATCAAAAATAAAAGCCGTAGTGGTACCTGAACGGGTTTGATTCGGCAACAATCCTTTTTTATTCAGCCAGCTAAATACACTGTCCAGGTCCTTCCCACTGCTTTCTTCCAAAACATTTTGCAGGTCACTGGGACGGGGATGCCTGAATTGCCAGCGACGGTAATACTCCTGCATGGCCTGTTTAAAACCGGCTTCCCCTATATGGGATTCCAGCAACCTTAGCCATTCTGCCGTTTTGTAATAGGAGCTAAGGGCATAATTGGTGTATTCAAATTGTTCGGATGGAAGGGCTATCGGCTGATCTGTTTTTTGAACCGCTTTGGTTTCAAAAAACAAACGCTCCAGTTGAAAAGGCGGGCCATATTTCCCAGATTGGTACTTGTCATCATAAAAACTATTCAATCCCTCATCCATCCAGGGGAATGCTCTTTCATTGCTGGCCAGGATCCCGTAAAACCAGTTATGGCCAATTTCGTGGGCAATGATATTATCCAGTTCTTTATTGCTGATACCCGCTGAAATCACGGTAATCATGGGGTATTCCATACCCCCGCCGAAACTTGCAGGACCCTGCACCACGCTTACTGTATTGTAGGGATATTCACCTACCAGCGCTGAATAATGTTTAACTCCCTGCTTGGCATATTGCAGGCTTTGTTCCCATCCTGATTTAAAGGGAGGGGTATAAAAACTATATACATCAATGATCTTACCCGATTCAAGGCGACAAGTATCATAGTTCACGATAAATCGTTTGTCGGCAAACCAGGCAAAATCATGAATAGTGGATTGTTTATAGCGCAGTGTTTTCGTTTGTTTTGCGGAAGCGGGGTATAACTGCAGATTTGCCTTTATGCCGCCTCCCTTCAATTTTTCTTTTTCGGTAATAGGTTTCCAGTCAAAAGAAGCCCTCGACTTCAACCATTCTTTTTCCCCGGGGTCCTGGAGTTCACCCGTGGCAGCCACCACATAGTTTGCCGGCAGGGTGATCTGTACATCAAAGCTGCCGAATTCGCTGTAAAATTCTCCCTGGTCGAGATAGGGCATGGGATGCCATCCCTGCTGGTCATAAACGGCCGGTTTGGGATACCATTGGGTAAGCTGGTAGCTTTCGCCCTCATGGCCACCCCGGGAAAAATTATAAGGCAGCTTTACCCGGAATGGGGTAGTGATCGTGATTTTTTGGCCCGGTGCCAATGGTGCGGGTAAAATGAGTTTTACAATATCTATATGCTGGGGATGATCCTGCAGTTGAGCAGTGATGTTGTTGACTTTAAAATCCAGGCGGTGGATATAACCTTTTTCTTCGGGGCTGGAAAAATAAAAGCGGGTTTTCCCGTTTTCCAGCAATTGATCGCTAAATGCTGTTTTATCATTTTTGTAAGCGTTGGGCCAGAGATGAAACCAAATAAAGCCCAGGGTATCGGGAGAATGATTATAATATTCAATTTTCTCAAACCCTTCCAGGCTATGCTCTTTATCATTCAATACAACATCAATCGTATAGTTGACTTCTTGCTGCCAGTAAACAGACTGGCTATTCAGGGAGGAAAATAGGCCGATTGAGAAAATTAAAGCAGCCAGGAGTTTTTTCACCAGGATTCGTTTTCTCAAAAATAAAGTCTAATCCTGATATTTCAGCGGTACAGGGTTATTAATGCAGGATGATTATTTGCCTTTCCCTTTGAGGATAATGCGGATGGTATGGATCATGATTTTAAAATCAAGGGCCAGCGAAATGTTTTCAATATAGAGGAGGTCGAATTTACTTCGTTCAATCATCTCCTCTATATTCTCGGCATAGCCGAATTGAACCATACCCCAGCTTGTAAGCCCGGGTTTTACCTTCAGCAGGTATTTATAATAGGGGAAAATGGGGATAATCTGGTTGATATAAAAACGGCGCTCGGGCCGGGGTCCTACCAGGCTCATTTCTCCCAGGAGAATATTCCATAGTTGCGGCAATTCATCCAGTCTCCATTTCCGCATGGTCCGGCCCCAGCGGGTTATGCGGGGATCCCGGTCGGATGAGAGGGCGGGTCCATGGGGTTCAGCATCGCTGACCATGGAACGAAATTTATACATACGGAAAGCCTTGCCCTTATAACCCACCCGCTCCTGCGAATAAAATATGGAACCTTTTGACGAGAGTTTTACACGGAGAGCGATGTATAAAAGCAAGGGTGATAAAACCGTTAGTCCCAGCAGGGCAGCTATGACATCCAGCAGGCGCTTAATATGCAGTTGCCACTCCGGCATCAAACCTGTATGCAGGTCAATCAGCGCGGCACCCATTACGTTACTGGTCTTTACAGAACCGGCCAGGATATCCAGAATGTCCGGTTGAATTTTTATTTCGACATCTTTTTCACTGAGCCGGTTGATGATATTTTCCAGTACGGGCTGCTGTGTTTTTTCCAGCGCCAGCACTACCAGCCTGATTTGGTGACGATCAATAATATTTTCCA
>DASUMO010000528.1:0-7242 GCA_036277695.1 Chitinophagaceae bacterium | reverse complement strand
TTTCCACCCCTGCTTAGCCATAAAGGAAGCAGCCGACAGGCCGGCAAAACCGCTGCCGATGACAATAACTGAACGTGACAAATTGATTTTTTTAGTAACGGCTGATCTGCTCTTTCAACAATTTCCTGGCAAAGTGAATCCGGCTTTTAATAGTTCCCAGTGGTTCCTGTAATACATCCGCGATTTCATTGTATTTATACCCGTCAAAATACAATAAAAAAGGGGTTTTAAAGATATCCGGCAATTGCCGGATGGCTGTATTGATTTCTTTAACCCGGAGATCGGTTTCTGCCGTATTCGATACTGTAACCTGTTTTTGGTTGAGTAAAAAATCATTGGAGCTGTTATCAAAAATTGTCTTTTGCTTGGCCTTTCTCCGGTAATTATTGATAAAAATATTGCGCATGATGGTGAATAACCATGCTTTGATATTGGTGCCGACATTGTATTTATCATGGTTGGCCAGGGCCTTGTAAAGCGTTTCCTGGTAGAGATCATTTGCCGCTTCATTGTCCCGGGTCAGGTTGATGGCAAATGGTCTCAGGAATTCCGCATTACTCAGTAGAAGCGTATTGAATTCATGTGTCGACATAAACTTGTGTTTAATTATTGAGACAACGAAGTTAAACACAAATCCTCATTGCATCCAAATTTTCTGTTGAATTATTTTCATAATTCTTTAAACAAAATATGGCGGCTAAGGATCATAATAAGACTCCTTGAAAATCAATTAGCTGAGAATAGACAAGTACTCCATTACTTCTGAAAGTGACTTCTTAAACTGGACATTTGGGGGAATTCGGCGTTTGTATTGCTTGGTGAGAAGACCAGATATTATTGTGGGAGTATTGTAGAAGCGTTGTTCAACATTATGGAGAAACTTCTCAAAATTAAAGGAGGCGGCTGTGCTGGTTAAGTGGATAAACACCAGGTCGGGTTGCTTTAATTTAATGACGTATTCAGCATCTTTAATGGGGACATTAGCTCCCAGGTAAATCGTTTTTGCACCCCGGCTTTTCAGCAGGTAATACATGAATAGCAGACCCAATTCATGGTGTTCTCCTTCAGGGAGGAATAATACCACCGTTTTATCCATATGAATCGGGGAAACACAACTTTCGATGCCCACCATCAGTTTTTGACGAATGATATTGGTAACAAGGTGCTCCTGTGCGGGATTGATATGACCGGTTTGCCAGAGAATACCGATTTTCTCTAAAAAAGGAAAAATGATTTGTATGACGGTCCGCTCGATCCCTTTGGCGGCAATATAATTGGAAATGATCTTCTCGAATTTCTCCATATCCAGGTCCACCATTTCCTGCACCAGGTCATTGATGATCCTTTCCTGTATGGCTTTTACATCCGCCAGGCTGAGAATTCTTTGCCTGATCTCCTGGGGCAGCATCCTGCCAATATGCGAGATCTTGAAACCGTATTTATTGAGGAGCGCAATATTTAATACAGTCTTCAGTTCTTCATTGCTGTAATACCGGATATTGGTATTTGTTCGCTGGGGCTTTAAGAAATTATATCGCTGTTCCCAGATCCGGATAGTATGGGCCTTTATACCTGAAAGGTTTTCCAGGTCTTTGATGGTAAAAGCATTCATAACAACGATAATTACAACGGATTGCCTAAAAGGTTTAAGATTTTTCCGGATTTCTTTCACAAAAAACCCGCAGCTATCAAAGCTGGTCATTCCTGATTGTACCGGCTTCAATCAGTTTACGAAGCGGGCTACCGAGTGCAGAACTTTGTAGACCTTCCAGGTGACGGTGATGATGGAGGTCTGTTCCTACAAGCTCATAATAACCCTTCTTTATTAAATATTGGGAAAGTGCATGTACTGATTTACCATAATAGGGCCCGAGAGAAAGCAGGTTCAACTGGAAAAGACAACCGATATCTTTTAATTCATCGTAAAACTCTTTATTATGCTCCAGGTAAGTATATCGTTCGGGATGCCCGATTACCGGCTGGTAACCCTGCATTTGCATCGCAAATAAAATATCCTTAAGGCTGTGCGAGGGATAGGCCAGTGAAAACTCCACCAGCACCATATTCCCGCTGATTGTAAGCAGCTTTTCATTTTTCTGCAATAGTTGCTCCACATGTTCATCCAGAAAATATTCTGCCGCTGCATGTACTTCAATATCCAGCCCCCTCTCTTTAATTGCCGCCCGCAATAAATCCAGTTTTTCCAGGATAATTTCGCTGTTGTTTCGAAACATATCCCACATGATATGGGGAGTCGTGATCAGTTTGGTGAAACCCATTTCAGCCATACCCTTCACCAGTCGCAGTGATGTCTCCATATCGGGGGAACCATCATCAATGCCAGGTAAAAGATGGGAATGCATATCGGTCTTCAGCAGGCTGAAATCTACCTTTGCCGGCAATTCTTTTTTGGACTTTGAAAATATATTGAACATGGAATTCGAAGTTAATAAATTCCGGGAGGATGGATATTTGTGGATTAAATACGGGTTAAAGAAGAAAGTGGTTGAAGAATGGTTGAAAGCTGGCTTAATGTAATAAGATGCTGAAGGTTGGTTTAATAGTGGTTGAACGGTTGTTGAACGAAAGTTGAAGAATTGTTGATGAAAAGACAACTATTAAACCTATTTCCAGTCACCACGATCTACAACTGTATTAAACCACTATTAAACCTATGTCCAGTCTCTGCGATTCTCAGACTCTATTAAACAAACGTATTCAACTCTCTCTGTGGCAATCCAGGAAACACTTTATGCACCAATTGACTTCCAGGAAAAAAAATATACCAGGCCGTGAGGAAAATGATCATGAAATCGGTAAAAAAGGATATATGTTGCTGGTACCACATTTCTACCGCTCCCTTATAATCAAAAATTTCCTTATACGTGGCTTGAATATCTTGACTTTCGGACACAATCTTTTCCTCATCCCGGAAGATCACGGAGCCGATACCGGTAATACCCGGCCTGCTATTATAGATTCTCGCCTTCACCTCCGGGGAATAATGGTCAAAACTTTTTTTCATTAAAGGTCTTGGGCCCACGATACTCATATCGCCGATCATCACATTAATGATCTGCGGTAATTCATTGATTTTAGTCTTGCGCAGGAAACGGCCCACAGGGGTTACCCGGGGATCATTCCTCAGGGTGATTTCTCCAGTCCCGATCTGGGGACTGTTTTTGACCATGGTAGCGAATTTCCAGATATTGAACTCCCGGTTCTTATACCCTATCCTTTTTTGAAAATAAAATACTTCGTGTTCGCCGGTAAATTTCAGGATAAGCATGATGGGTACCAGCAGGGGGGAAAGGAGCAGCAGGGCTACCAGTGAAAAAAATACATCGAAAAATCGTTTGATAACAAGATACATACAGCCGGTTTTACTTCCCCCGCGATAGTGAAGAAGGCTTGAAATAATAAACCCCGCAAAGATGCGGGGTTTTAGGGAAAAATCGGTTAACAAAATACCACAATAACCAGGAAGACTTACGCTAATAAAATAACCTCAAATAAAAATGAAAGCCTTAAATAGGTATTACCCCTATCAGAAATTGTAGAATTTTTTTGCGGTTATTAGGACTTGTTGGTGAAGCAGAATTACCTGTAATCTGGTATTCGCTATTGATAGAATACCGTTGTTCCTTTTGGTCTTGCTCCTTATGACTGTACTGAAAGGAAGTAAGAAATATTTTGAAGAAGCCATGGGCTGAAAGGACAGAAAGTTAGGTAAGATAGCATAGAATCCTAAACCCTTTTTTTCTAATTTTTTTCGTTTTTTTCCCCTTGGTTCTGGTCTCCAATTTGTAGATATTTGTTTTGTGATGTGCGCATGTTAGCGAAGTATATTCATGAAAGACCGGATTAAGATTGATTAGCCAAACAGCCTGGGAGTGTTGCAGTGGAAACGATGAAATTCTGACATATCAGGAATGATCGTTTATTGCAGGACATGTAGTGGAATGTAACGGTAGGTTGGAGGCGGGGGAGGGCCCACAGGGGCATTAAAAAAACTGGAAAGGGAAATGAAATTCGGGAAATGTGAAACTCCCAACCCCGATACAATTCTTTATAGTTATTTACCCAAATTATTTTAACGGCCTTCAACATTAAATTATAAAATGGGATAACCAGTCTTACAAACCAATCTACTAAACATATACTTCTTTTATTTTGTCCGCAACCGCAGCCATTTCTGCATCTTTAATATGGGTGGAACAGGGTATGCTCAGACAGCGTTGGTAAATATAATGGGAACGATCATCTTTCGAAACATATACATCCTTTGCAAACATTCTGAGCTGATTCATGGGAACCCAAAAAGGCCTTGACTGCATTTGGTTATCATTCAGGATTTTCAGCGCTTGTTTTTGCCTGCCGGTCATAAAAGTAAAAAGCCACCTGTTACAATCCACTTCCGGGGCAATTTGCTGGAAGCTGATATCACCGACGCCCGTAAGCGCTTTGCGGTAGAATGCATCGATTTCCTTTTTTCTTTGTACAAAAGAAGGTAATAATTCCATTTGGCCAACGCCCATGGCCGCAAGTACATTTACCAAACGATAATTATAGCCTATTTCGTCATGAACATATTCAAAGGAATCACTCTTGGCCTGGGTAGTGAGGTGCTTGGCTTTTTTGGCGAGTTCTTCATCATCGGTAACAATGACACCCCCGCCGCCGGTGGTAATGATCTTGTTTCCATTAAAACTAAAACAACCCATTTTTCCAAAGCCGCCAGTGTGTTTTCCTTTATAAAAAGTACCCAGTGATTCGGTCGCATCTTCAACAATGGGTAAACCATATTTTTCCGCCAGCTGCTTTAATCTGTCCATATCGCACATATTCCCCAACACATGTACGGGTAAAATACAACGGATCGTACGGCCATCTCTCACATAGAAAAGCTCATTGTTCCTGGTATCCGTTTCATTTTCCAGGAATTCCTCCAGCAGGTTAAGATCCATCTGCCAGCTGCCTGGGTCCACATCTACCAGGATAGGATCTGCACCTGTATATTTGATCGCATTGATACTGGCAATAAAAGTGACATTGGGCGCAATGACATAATCTTCCTGCTGAACGCCGGCAAGCATCAGTGCAATATGCAGGGCTGTAGTGCCGCTGCTGGTCGCCACGCCATATTTACAGCCACTGTATTCGGCTACCATATTCTCAAACTTCGTAACATAGGAACCGACGGAAGAAACCCATCCTGTATCGAGACATTCTTTTACGTATTTCCATTCATTACCGGCAATGTTGGGACCAGAGAGGAGAAGCATGGGATAGTTGATTAGGATATGAGTTAAATAGTTTAATATCTATGATAGTAGATAAACCCTAAATTTTGGTTGAATGGTGGTTTAATATAGTGTTAGAGATGACAAACCTTCAACTTGGTTTAATAGCTGTTAAATTTCCAATTAAAGTTGATAAACTCGTCATCATAGTTGAATTGTTGCTTGAAAGTCAAATAAACAGGTTTTTTGAACAAAGAGTCGAAGGGTTTATACTCAAAATAGACAGGGCAAAAAAACAAATAAAATGGGAAATTTCACTTGCGGCGAATTTGAAAAAACAACATTTTTAAACGAAAAATCCTCAAAAAAATGGCGATACATCTATTTTCATTTGAAAAATTGGAGTCTTGGCAATTATCCAGGAAGTTGGCACATAACATCTATCAAATCACGAATAAATTTCCTTCTGAAGAAAAATTTGCCATGGTATCCCAGCTTCGCCGGGCGGCAGTGTCAGTTGCAGCGAATATTGCCGAAGGCAGTACCCGGATTTCCCCAAAAGATCAGGCACATTTCACATCGTTAGCTTACAGTAGTCTGATGGAGTTACTCAATCACCTGATTATCGCTTTTGATCTGGGATACCTAGGTGAAAAAGAATTATCTGTTTATAGAAAAAATATTCGGCTCTTGTCAGTAAAACTATCAAATCTAAAATACTCCCAGCTCAAGCGAATGGAGAAATAGTCTCTCGACCTCCATTCGACAACTATTCAACAACTGTTCAACCAACCTCCAAACCCTGCCTGCTTACGGAAAGCATTTTAACTACCATTCAACCATGTTCCAAACCCAACCTACTTTCGGGAAGCATTCAACTATATATTCCGAAATTTCTCCGAATACGAATCCGTGATAATCCCGCTATTCATCAATTTGGCAATTTCGCGGATGCCGTCGGGAACTTTTTTGGTGATGGCAAATCCCAGTTCCTTTTTTATTTTATCACAATTTACCCGGTAATCGCGGGGATCTTCTGTTCGTTCTACATAAATTGCTTTAGCTGTAGGGATCTGCTTCTGAATTTCTTCCATCAGCATGCGCTTACTATAATTCTCTTTCGTATCTCCCACATTGAACACATTGGCTCTCACTTTTTTCTTGGGCGATTGCAAAACCAGCAATACTGACCTGGCCAAATCATCCACATGGCAATAAGGGCGGTTAAACTGGGGTCCCCAGATCTCCTGCTCACCTTTCAGGCAAACATTACGGGTAAATTCATTAACAGTCAGGTCGAAACGGATACGGGGAGAGAACCCATACACCGTTGAAAAGCGAAGCGCCGTAGCGCACATTTTCGATTTTTTCTTTTCCTTCAGGATATAATTCTCAAATTTCACTTTCAATTCAGCATACAATGAAACCGGGCGTAATTCGGATTCTTCGTCAACATAGGAATCCGGGTCAGCCATCTTACCATAATTACTGCAAGTAGAAGCAAATACAAAACGTTTGATGCCGGCCTGCTCCGCTTTTTCAAATAAACGCACGGAGGCTGTCCAGTTCACCTCGTTAGCCTCTTCAGGAAATTTAGAACAGGCCGGGTCGCCCACAATAGCTGCCAGGTGAGCAATATGATCCATACCTTCCAGCGCCCTGTCAATATCCGCATCATTCCTCAGATCGCCTTTCATAAATTCAAACTTCGGGTGTTGCGCTACATCATATAAGGCATCTCCGCCAAACTTCAAGGAATCAAAAGCCCGTACAGAATAACCCTTATTCAGCAGGATACGCACCAGGACAGAACCGATATAACCCGCGCCACCGGTGACCAAAACTTTTTTACTCATTATTTATTATTGTTTTATTTTTTTAGTTAACTCTTTTGGAGGGTTTCCGGCGATAATGACATTATCCGGCACATCTTTAACTATGACACTACCGGCTCCGATGATCACGTTTTTCCCGATCCGGGTCCCCTGCCTTACAACGG
>DASUMO010000527.1:0-3617 GCA_036277695.1 Chitinophagaceae bacterium | reverse complement strand
ATAACTCGACAGGAGTATCAGCAGTCCCAAAAACAGGACACCGGTTACCAGGGCCGTATACTTTGCGCTGAACAGGTACCTGGGCATCAGGAAGTCAATGAAGCAGTAACAAGCCGTTATATGAATAATGAGGAGCATAATTGATTTGATAAAAAAGGGTAAGTCCCATGCTCCGAATTCCACTTTTTGCAAACCTGCCTGTTCGTAATGAAAATAACTGGTGGTAAAGTAAGCCCACCACAGCAGCCAGAAACTAAAATGGCGCTGAAGCCGATGTGTTTTTTTTTCAGAAAATACAAAACTATACCAGTTCATAAACAGGTTGATTTGGCATGAATGCCGCTTTATTTTCCAGGGAATTGTATAGGGGCAAACTTAATGCAACATGGAAACTCATTACATCCTCGGTGATCTGGAGTGAATGTGTACCGGGATAAAGTATCGCCAACCTTTTCTTTACATTGGCCAGTCCCAGCCCTTTTGCCAGTGTTTTTTCCCCGGATAATGATGGTTTGCTGTTGGAAAGATTGAAATGCAACACCTGCTCTTCAATAACAATGTCCAGGCTCACCCATGGATGTGCCAGCATCTGGCTGGCACCATGTTTAAAACTATTTTCAAGAAACGGTATTAATAACAATGGGCAAATCATTTTATTGGCTCCATTCCCCCGGATCTGCAAGCTCAGGTTAAAGCTTTCCCCATAACGAATCTTTTCCAGGTCAATATAACCCCGCAGCATTTTTAACTCCTTTTCCAACTTAACCTGCGGCTGGTTACATTCATATATGATATACCGCAGCAGGTTGGAGAGTTTGGTGATTGCCTCCGGTGCGGCGGGCGATTTATTAATGATGAAAGAATAAATATTGTTGAGCGTATTAAAAAGAAAATGCGGGTGAACCTGGGCCTTTAATAATTCCAATTCGGCATTGATCTTATCACGGGCCACCTGGTTTGCTTCTTTTTGTTTGATATACCAATTTTTGAGCAACTTAATGGCCAGGGCAATACCCAAGACGGTGGGATAATTGAACAGGATCTGTCTTCCCCAGAGGGGAAGTATGAAAGATATGCCCGGCATTTCCGGAAAATAGCCGATACGGGTGCTGATATATAGGGCCAGAACAAAGTTGAAATAGTTGGCAAAAGCCACCAGTGATATGTAGGCTAGCAATAATGCCGTTGTAATAAGCCAGTTATTTTTTTTTGAAAAATACCGTGGTAAGAAATAATAGAGAATCCCGTAAACAAGTGCTACATGCATCAAGGTGTGCAGCACGGCTGCCATTAGTATGCGCAGCAGTGAAAGGGGAATGCCGTATTTCTCTACATGCGGCATAGGAGCCTTGAGGTTCCAGCCCGGAATCCAGTTTGTCGGTATTAAATAAGTTACGGTAAGGTATATACACCATCCTGTCCAGAAGAGGAGATGCCGCCGGAGCCGTACTGAACGCTGATCAGAAAAAACAAGATCATATAAATTCATAAACCCTGATTTACCAATACAGTGGTTTATTTTCCCTTTTACCAAATTACTTCTCTTTTTTAGTTTATCCGGGCTGTGGGTTTCTTTTTCTCCTAGTACCACTCGTCGTCGCTAAACGGCAGTACCTGAAAACCGGCAGGTGAATGGCTATCCACTATTGTTTTAAAGCGAAATGGAAAAAAACAGGCTTCCTGCACGGGTAATTTTGGTTTTCAAACCAGTTTCTCTCTTGTAATACCTTCTGCACATCGACTCATTGGCGATGCTGGGAGAAATGTTTAATATTGTCATCTGTCTGCAAAACACGTTCACCCACTATCCCCAACAGGCAAACTTCCTGGTCAGCGTGCCATTCCTTAGCGTTTTTAGGTTCTCAGCATCCTAAGAACTTCGAATTTCAGAGTCTTGGACAAAGCACGCAAAGGAGCCGCAATGTTCGCACTTTGCGTATCTCCGCGCTTCTCAGTCAACTCTGCGACCCAAATACTTCGAATTTCAGAATCTTGGACGCAAAGCGAAGAAGCACAAAGGGTACAAAATGAATGTTCACCGCCGCTCTCTACCGTTATTTTCCCGGGTTTTCTCGATTCTTGTGGGAGCACTGAAACGACGCATTTTTAATCTGCCACTTTCCCAATTTAATTTACTTTTGAGAAAGGTTATCTCCCCCAACCTAATAGCCATTCACCTCTTAACCTGGCCATCAGACCTCCTCAACCTATCCGAGGGAACAGGATAGTCTGGATTTCCTTTTTGATCCACTATAAAAACCCGGATATGAAACAATCAGTTCCTTTCCAGTTGATACTCTTACTTTCAATGGAAGTAAATAGTCAGAATGTTGGTATCGGAACCACTGCGCCAACGGAAAAATTAGAAATTGTCGGCAATCTTCGCCTGACCAACAGTGATAAGGGAGTGTTGCTTAGTGCTGCGGATCGGCCCCTGATCAGCAGGGGATGGAATGTTTTTACCAGTGGCACCTATTCCGGATTGGGCCGCTGGGGTCTTTTTATGGAACCGAATAAATTGATCGCCGGTATACCCGAAATCCCGGGAAAAAGTTTCGATGTGGTGACCTACCAGGAAAATAGTTCGATCGCCAGCAACTTACTCACGGTGATGCAAAATGGTAACGTGGGTATCGGAAATCCCAATCCTGCTTTTAGGTTGGATGTAGGTGGGCGGATGCGTGTAAAAACAGGCACGATTGGAAATATTTTTACGACATCCGGAATTTGGTTTGAAGATTTTCGCGATGGCAGCAACCGGATTTTTTTCGGAATGCGTGACAGTATCAGGGTTGGTTTCTACGGCGAGGGTTCGCCGGGAGTTCAATGGGGGTTTGCGTTCAATGCCCGAAACGGTGAGGTGGAAGTAGATGGCACCCTCAAGGCAAATACCTATGCCTATTTTTCACCCAGGACTTATTATTATACGTTGAGCGGACCGGATTTTCGAACAATTAATAATACGGATTTTATTTTTATTCCCTACCTGATCGGGAGCGCTAACTTAAGGAATAGCACCAATCCTATGATGGCACCCCTTCACCTCCCTACGGGAGCCATTATAACTGAAATGTTCGTTAGCTATTATGATGATGTTGTAGGTAACGATCTTTTTGTTGTGCTGCTTACAGCGAATGGTGTCAATGTAGCGACAGGCATTGCGCAGGCAACAAGCTCGGGAACTCCCGGCAACAGTATCATGAATGACAACACAATTAACCATGTCGTAGATAATTCGTTTAACTTCTATTATTTCAATGTCTACGCAACATCGGGTACCTGGCCCGCTACCGATGGGCTGCGTATTAACTCGATTCGTATCAGTTATACGCTTCCCGGGCCGGATTGACCGGGTTAGCGGCTGATTTATGATAGCCGGTTTTCCCCTATTATCATCAGCTTAGCAAAATAATATTCCGCATTCTATCTCATTTGGGTTCCATTTTAATCATGAATAGCAGGGCCCGAATGCGTAGTTAGTTTATGTATTATTTTCCCTGTAATTAGTAAAATTAAAACTCCAGTTTCCATCAATAATCCGGAACTTCAGGTGCTGGACCCGGCCCCCGGTAGCCTGTGGAATGACAACTGGCTGAATAACTCTAACAAAGCCGGTT
>DASUMO010000526.1:0-13741 GCA_036277695.1 Chitinophagaceae bacterium | reverse complement strand
GGAATCCGCTTTGGCCAGGCTGCTTAAAATAGCCTCTTTTACCTTGCCTACCCGCATTTTTTCATCGGTGAGATATTTGATGCGTTGTTCCAGGTCATCTTTAGCTGAGTCATATTTAAACTCGACCATCCATTTGTCCATGGCGGTTTCGGCATAGTTCAGCTCTTTCAACAGGGAATCCAGTTTGGCTTTATAAGGTGCTGCTGCATCCCGGGCTTTGGCAGGCAGTTTGGCTATGGAATCCAGCAGCCGGTTAGTTTCCGTTTGCATTCTCGAAAGGTTCACCATTTTAGACATGCCCACGATATGCCCTTTATCAACTTCGTTGTACAAAGAATCAGCTATACTTTTTTTGTCATCCGGCCCGCCATCTCCGCTATTACAGGCTGTCATAAAAAAAACAATGATAAAGCTTGCTGCTATACGGAGATCTTTCATAAAAAAAATTTGAGTAACGATGTTTATTGGCGGCACAAAGATAGTTTCACCTGCCCATTTTCAGCTAATTTTACAGCCCGCAAATGATGCCTTGCTATGAATAAACTGGAAAACTATATTACCGGGAAGTGGATTCCCGGGGAAGGAGAAGGACAGCTCTTATATAATGCGGTAACGGGTGAGCCCATCGCGGTTACCAGTACCCAGGGCCTCGATTTCGCAGCCATCCTGGATTATGCCCGGAAAACAGGCAATCCCGCACTGCGTAGAATGAGTTTTCATGAAAGAGGCAATATGCTTAAGGCTCTGGCCCTGCACCTGCGCAACCATTTGGAAAAATTTTATGCGATCAGTTACCAAACCGGCGCTACAAAAACTGATAGCTGGATAGATATTGAAGGAGGGATTGGAAACCTGTTTGCAAATGCCTCGCTGCGCCGGAAATTCCCGGATGAAAGATTTTGCATTGACGGGGAAACACATAGCCTGGGCAAAAACAATACATTTATCGGCACTCATATTCTTGTACCCAAAGAGGGGGTAGCCATCCATATCAACGCTTTTAATTTCCCGGTTTGGGGAATGCTGGAAAAGATTGCGGTTAACCTGCTGGCCGGTATGCCCGCCGTTGTCAAACCCGCTACGGTGACTTCTTATCTTACCGAAGCGGTGGTAAAAGAAATCATTGCTTCGGGTATCCTGCCCGAAGGATCTTTACAATTAATTTGTGGATCCGCAGGTGACTTGCTGGATCATGTCGGCTCACAGGATGTTGTCACCTTTACCGGCTCGGCATCCACCGGTTTATTATTAAAGTCCCATCCCCGCATTTTGCGTGAATCTGTTCCGTTTAATATGGAAGCTGATTCATTGAATTGCATTGTACTGGGTGAGGATGTTGAACCGGGTCAGCAGGAATGGGATATTTTTATTAAAGAAGTGAGGAAGGAAATGACGGTTAAAGCCGGACAGAAATGTACAGCCATCCGGAGAATTTTTGTTCCCCAAAACCGGATGGAAGAAGCCTGGAAGGCCATCGCTGTTTCTTTATCCCAAACGACGATAGGAAACCCGCTGAATGAAAAGGTCAGGATGGGATCTTTAGCCGGGCAAACACAAAAAAAAGAAGTAAAGACCCAGGTACAAAAATTATTAGCTTCCTCGCAGATCGTTTATGGTTCACTTGACAGCGTGGAGCTGCTGGATGCCGATCCGGGTAAAGGCGCTTTTCTATCACCCCTGCTGTTGATGAATGAACAACCATTTGCAGCCACGGCAGCGCACGAAGTGGAGGCCTTTGGACCTGTGAGTACCATTATGCCTTATAAAACACTGGAAGAGGCCGTTAAGCTCAGTAAACTTGGCAAAGGCAGTCTTTGTTCCACCATTGTAACGGCGAACAATACCATTGCCAGGAATTATGTGATCGATGCGGCAACGCACCATGGCCGAATACTTGTCCTGAATAATGAATGCGCCCGGGAGTCCACAGGTCATGGTTCGCCACTTCCCTTGTTGGTGCACGGAGGTCCGGGCCGCGCTGGTGGTGGTGAAGAAATGGGGGGTGTCCGCGGTGTAAAACATTACCTGCAACGCACCGCATTGCAGGGTTCACCCAATGCAATTACGGCTATTACCCACGTGTACCAGCAATACGCCAGCGGCAATACCAGCGGCATTCATCCCTTTAAAAAATATTTTGAAGAGTTGCAACCCGGCGACCAGTTAATAACGGAAAAACGGGTGATTACCAGTGAAGATATTGACCGCTTTGCCGATTTGAGCGGGGATCATTTTTATGCGCATATTAAAAGCACCGATTTCAGGGGAACCATGTTTGAGCAACAGGTAGCCCATGGTTATTTTATCATCAGCCTGGCAGCAGGTTTGTTTGTAGACAGCTATGAAAAGAATCCTGTGTTATTGAATTACGGGATTGATGAACTTCGATTCACCAAACCTGTTTACCCGGGTGCCGAAATTCATATCCGTTTTACCTGCAAGGAAAAACTGCCCCAGGATCCCAAAGATGAAAACGATATTCCCAAAGGGATCGTGAAATGGCTGGTGGAAATGATTGATGAAACCGGCGAGATAACAGGTGTGGCCACCATCCTGACTATGGTGGCAAAGAAAAATTTGTAATAGGATTAAATTTATTTTATGGATCCTTACGTAAAGACTGAAACGCATGCCGGGATCACTACGGTAGAATTTTATCACCCGCACAGTAATGCTTTACCCGCCATTCTTCTACAGGAGCTTGCCAGGACTTTCCGGCGTTTATCGGATGATACCGTTACCCAGGTCATCATTCTCCGCTCACAGGGGGAAAAGACATTTTGCGCCGGTGCTTCTTTTGATGAATTAGCTGCGATTGAAACGGAAGAACAGGGATTACAATTTTTCAGTGGCTTTGCACATGTGATCAACGCAATGCGGCATTGTCCGAAAATGATCATCGGCCGTATACAGGGTAAATGTGCCGGGGGTGGTGTGGGATTGGCTGCTGCGGTGGATTATGCCATTGCAACGGAAGGAGCCGATGTAAAGTTGAGCGAACTGGCTATCGGCATTGGTCCTTTTGTAGTAGGACCCGCAGTGGAAAGAAAAATAGGCATTTCAGCTTTTTCTCAATTAGCGATTGATGCTACTATGTGGCGCAGCGCTGACTGGGCCCGTCGAAAAGGATTATACGCGGAACTGCATAGCAATACGGAAGACCTGGACGAATCAGTGAGGCGATTATCTCATTTACTGATGCACTCGAGTCCCGAAGCCATGCGCGAAATAAAAAAAATATGCTGGAAGGGAACCGAACATTGGGATCACCTGCTATTGGAAAGAGCGGCTATCAGTGGCCGCTTGGTTTTGAGCGAGCATGCAAAGAGTGCCATCGCTGCATTTAAGACAAAAGCACGGAATTAACCTTAAAGAAGAAATCGAAGGTGGAGCAATTTACAGCTGCGAATTTCCAGGAATACTGTGATCTTCTTTCCCGAAAAGATAAAGAACTTAAAGGCGTCATCCGGCAATATGGCTACCCGCCCATGTGGACCCGGCCGGGCACGTTTCAAACCCTGGTGTTAACCATCCTGGAGCAGCAGGTTTCCCTGGCAAGTGCCTATGCTGCTTTCAAAAAATTGAAGCAAAAAATTGGACGGGTGACGCCGGAAAAAGTATTAAGCCTGAACGATGCGGAACTGCGGGCCTGCTATTTCAGCCGCCAAAAGATCGTGTATGCCCGCGAGTTGGCCAATGCTGTACAAAGCCGGCAACTCCGGCTTAAAAAACTTGCGGGTGCCAGTAACGATGAAGTAAGGGAGCAATTGAAAAAAATCAAAGGCATCGGTGACTGGACGGTAGATGTATACCTCATGCATGCCCTGCAGCGTACCGACCTGTTTCCACTGGGTGATATCGCGCTGGTGAACAGCCTCAAAGAAATAAAAAAGCTCGAAGCCCATACCAGTAAAGAAGAGATGCTGGCTATTGCCGAACCCTGGCGTCCCTATCGCACCATTGCCGCGATGATATTATGGCATGCTTATATCAGGAAAAGGGGCATCCGCCTGCAGGGGTAGAATTTATTATTGAATAAGAAAAGCACAAAGAAGCGCTATATATTCAGCCCCCCGCATACACTGATAGTCTGTCCTGTTATATAAGAACCCATATCGGAAGCCAGGAACAGGCAGGTATGGGCAATATCTTCCGTAGTAGCAAAACGGCCTAAGGGTATGCCGGCCCTGTATTTATCACCGGCTTCTCCTTCTTTCAGGTAATGGGTCATATCGGTTTCCACGAATCCGGGTGCGATAGCGTTGCAACGGATATTGCGGCTGCCCAGTTCTTTGGCCACCGACTTTGTAAAACCGATAATGCCTGCCTTGCTGGCTGCATAGCTCGTTTGCCCCGCATTGCCCATTTCGCCAATTACTGAACTCATATTGATAATCGAACCACTTCGGGCTTTCATCATGGGTTTAATAACCTGCTTGGTCATATAGAATACGCTGTTCAGGTTTACCCGGATCACTTCATCCCATTGGTCGGGACTCATTCTAAGCAGCAGGTTATCTTTTGATATACCGGCATTGTTCACACAAATATCAACCGTTCCATATTCTTTCATTACTTCGTTAACGAAAGCCTCGCATTGGGCAACTTCGCCGGCATTGGATTTCCATGCTC
The DNA here is from genome assembly GCA_036277695.1 of Chitinophagaceae bacterium. Classification (GTDB taxonomy): domain Bacteria; phylum Bacteroidota; class Bacteroidia; order Chitinophagales; family Chitinophagaceae; genus CADEDV01. The sequence continues at coordinate 9,109 of DASUMO010000526.1, read as the reverse complement.
TAGCTTTCACCCCCAGCGTTTTCAGTTTTTCTTCCAGGGCAGCGGCTTTTGGGGCACTGCCTTCACTCACATAGGTAAAAGCAATATGAGCTCCATGTTCTGCAAATTTTAACACGATGCCTTCACCGATCCCCCTTGCGGCGCCGGTGACGATGGCAACTTTTCCTTCAAGTAACTTCATGATGTTGGTTTTAGATAATGCGTTAACCCATTTAGGTATTAGCGCTGCAAAGCTATGATCTCTTCGATGTATTTACGTTCATTACTTAAGCGGGGAACTTTGTGCTGGCCACCCAGTTTGCCTTTTGCACGCAGCCAGTCGGTAAAACTTCCTTTTTTCAAAGTGTGAATAATGGGCAGGCGAAGGGCAATATCCTTATGACGTTTGGCTTCATAATCGCTGTTGAGGTTTTTTAAAGCAGCATCCAGCTCATCCGTAAACCGGGAAAGGGTATCGGGCTCTTTCTCAAATTCGATCAGCCATTCGTGAGCGCCATTGGACGCATCTGAAAAATAAACAGGTGCCGCCGTATAATCGTTCACAATAGCACCGGTATTTTTACAGGCCTGGGCAATAGCTTTATCCGTATTGTCAACGATCAGTTCTTCCCCAAAAGCATTGATATAATGCTTGAGCCGGCCGGAAACTTTTATCCGGAATGGTTTGACCGATGTAAACTGGACCGTATCACCCACCAGGTAACGCCAGAGTCCACCATTCGTACTGATAATAAGGGCATAGTTTTTTCCCGGTTCCACATCCTGGAGGCTGATGGTCTGGGGTTGTTTTTTTCCATATTCACTCACCGGCATGAACTCCATGAATATACCGTGATCGGTAAACAGGAGCATGCCTTCTTCGCGGGGATCATCCTGCGCGGCAAAAAAACCTTCACTGGCATTATACATTTCCAGGTAATTGATGTCCTTGCCGATGATTTTCCGGAACTGCTCTTTATAGGGAGTAAAAGAAACGCCGCCGTGCATATATAATTCCAGGGAAGGCCATACTTCCATCATGGTTTGCTTACCTGTCAGTTCCAGTATGCGTCTGAACAATACAAGGGTCCAGGTAGGAACACCCGATATGGATGTCACATTTTCTTTGATCGTACTCTCTGCCAGTTTTTCAATTTTACTTTCCCATTCATCCATCAGCGCTATGCTGAGATCAGGCGTGCGCAGCCAATGTCCCCAGAACGGTGTGTTTTGCAGTAAAACAGCACTGAGGTCTCCATATTGCGCATCTGTATTCATGGGATTGATGTTATGACTGCCACCTATCACCAATCCTTTACCCGTCAGCAATGCCGAATCCGGGTTGAACTGGTAATACATGGTCAGTACATCTTTGGCTGCTTTAAAATGGCAATCTTCCAGGCTTTCTTCGCTGATGGGAATGAATTTACTTTTATCACTGGTAGTGCCGCTGCTTTTCGCAAACCAGTAAATGGGCGTATTCCATAATACATTCTGTTCGCCCTGCATGATACGTTCGATATAAGGTTTCAGGTCATCGTACTCATGCACCGGTACCGATTCCTTGAATGCCCTTACATTAAATAGTTGAGAGAAATTATATTGCCGACCGAATTCGGTGTATTGTGCCGATGTGACCAGGTCCTGTAATACTTCCCGTTGGGCATTCAGCGGGTTATTTTTCCAGGCTTCAATCCGCCAGAGGCGCATCCGGGCCAGGGAGGATATGGCAGGGCTAAGCAATTTCACCGGGGCAAAATAAACAATATGAAGAAAAGAATAAATTATTTAAAAGGGACCCTCAATCACTTTCTGATAACCAGTATAATGGTTTATCAGTGCTGGCCTTTTTGCGCCTCTTCGTGCAGGTAATCTTTCCTTTTCAGTTCGAAATTCCTGCCCAGGTATAGTTTTCTAACCTGTTCATCATCGGCCAGTTCTTCTGCAGTGCCATGTTTGAAGATCTTTCCTTCGATCAAGAGGTAGGCGCGGTCGCAAATGGAAAGCGTTTCAGTTACATTGTGGTCGGTGATAAGTATGCCGATATTTTTATGTTTTAGCCGGGCAACTATAGCCTGGATATCTTCAACGGCAATGGGGTCAATACCCGCAAATGGTTCATCCAGCAGGATGAATTTGGGGTCCACGGCCAGGGCCCTGGCGATTTCTGTTCTCCTGCGTTCTCCTCCACTCAATACATCGCCATTGTTTTTGCGCACATGGTGCAGTCTGAACTCATCCAGTAATGATTCCAGTTTTTCTTTCTGATCCTGCCTGGATAAACCACTCATCTCCAGTACGGCGCTGATATTATCTTCCACGCTTAATTTCCGGAATACAGATGCTTCCTGCGGCAGGTAACCAATGCCCATTTTAGCCCGCTTATACATGGGTAACTGCGTAATATTTTCTTCTCCCAGGAACACCTGCCCTTCATCGGGTTTAACCAGGCCAACAACCTGGTAAAAAGAAGTGGTTTTGCCAGCGCCATTCGGACCCAATAACCCCACGATCTCGCCCTGCTTCACATCAAAGGAAACATGGTTGACCACCGTGCGGCTGCCATATCTTTTTACAAGGTCCTTGGTATGTATGGTAAGGGGCATGTGGCGCAAAATTAAGGCTTAGCCAATGGATTATACGGTAACGGGGTTTTTTTGTGTTTTTGTTGTACGGTGATTTTAACAACACCATCGGAGCAAACCTTGTACTGTTTTGCACAATGCCCCTGCATCATTAGCTTTGCACCCTTATGAAGGTAATTGACCATATCAAGGAGGCAAAGAATACGCTGGTATCATTCGAGGTTTTACCCCCGTTGAAAGGAAAAGGCATTGAGGCCCTGTTCAATCACCTGGATCCGCTGATGGAATTCAAACCGGCTTATATCAATGTCACCTATCATCGCAGTGAACATGTTTTCAAAAAAAGATCAGACGGAAGTTTTGAGAAAGTGATCGTGCGGAAACGGCCCGGCACCGAGAGCATTTGTGCGGCTATTATGAACCGCTATAACGTGGATACGGTCCCTCACCTGATCTGTGGCGGTTTCAGTGTGAATGAAACGGAAGATGCCCTGATCAACCTTCGCTACCTGGGAATCGACAATGTACTGGTTTTGCGGGGCGATGCTGCCAAGAATGAAACCGCTTTTGAACCCGAGCCCGATGGTCATAAATATGCCAGTGATCTGTTGCGGCAGGTGGTAAACCTGAATGCCGGTATTTACCTGGAAGATGATCTCAAGGGCACCCATAAAACCGATTTCTGCATCGGTGTGGCTGGTTACCCGGAAAAACATTTTGAAGCGCCCAATATGGAAACCGACCTGCGGTATCTAAAAGCCAAGGTAGACGGCGGCGCTGACTATATTGTAACCCAGATGTTTTTCGATAATGCCAAATTTTATTCTTTTGTAAAAGCCTGCCGCGATATCGGGATCAATGTGCCTATTGTACCCGGTCTGAAACCGGTGTACACCAAGAAACAACTGACTGTATTACCCAAAACCTTTCATATCGACCTTCCCACAGAACTCTGCAACGAAATGATGAAATGCAAGACCGACCAGGATGTAGAACTGGTAGGCACCGAATGGTTACTGCACCAATCCAGGGATCTGAAAAAAAATGGCGTAAATGTATTACACTATTATACGTTGGGAAAGCCACATGTAGTGGCCAATGTTGTGAAGGATTTGTAGGAAGTCGGAGGTCGGAGGTCGGAAGTAAGCAGGTTGATTTTCTATTGGATTTTCATGAAACACTGAAGAAAGTACTCATAAGCAATTAACGCATTGCATGCACCGGGAAAATCCCTATTTCCTATCTCATACCTCAGACTTCATACCTCTTACTTCATACTTCATACCTCCTACCTCGAAATACTCTCCCAAACTTTCTCATCTATTTTTACCGGGTATTTTTTCCGGAGCTCTTTTACCCATTGCTCTTCGAGCAGGTTTTGGTAATCATTAATGACCAGGCCCTTCGCTTCAGCAAAACTGCGGGATGTGGGCTGCGGATAGGTTTTTATGATATACGCAAAGGAGGATGTATTGTCTGTCGTATTGACAATCGGTGAGGTAAGCATCCCGTTCACCGGCACCATTTTGTTTTTGTTAGGTATCTGGGTCCATTCATACCGTGATGAATCGGCCACGACTTTTTCCGACAGGGGTTCAGATATTTCTCTCCAGCGCGCCGGGTTTTTCTTCAACTGTTCATAGAGGGTTTTGGCTACGGCCTGGTCCGAACAAAAGAAGATGACGGCATCGGCACTTTTTGACCAGTTGTATTTTGATTTGTTCGTTTCGTAGAGTGCTTTCAGTTCTGCTGTATCAGTATGGGCACGGCTCCAGATCTCCTGTTGCATGATTTCAAAAAAGAGGTTGCCATCCCTGAACTCGCTCATCTGGTAACGAAAATCATCATTGTATTTTTCCAGGTGATCGCGGTAATATTTAAAAATGATTTGCTGAGTATATTCATCCATCAGTTCATCATATGTCTTGCGACCGGTTCCGTCGGAACGATATCGGTAAGCGGGTACATAAAGCAGCCAATTGGCCGCAGTGATAGTACTGTCACCAATAGTATACAAGGTTGTTTCCTTTGTGATGATGCGGCCAATATTGATGGGGCGGCCATCGATCATACTATCCGTGAATGCATAAAGCGATGCGTTGTCGAATGCAGCCCGTTGAAAAGAAACCTGCTTCCTGATCTTTTGTAATACCACTTCCCGCGCTGCCCTCCATCGCTGGTCCATATTGATCTTTCGACGAAGTTCCTGTTCATTGGTTTTGTTAGCCGGGTCTGTTACTACGGGCACAATACTTCCGCGTTGCACAATATGATAGCCATGCGCGGTCATGAATGGTTTGGTAACGGCCCCGTTTTTTGTAAGCGCCCACACTTTTGATTCAAATACCGGGTCATATTGACCCACGCCAAAATCGGGCATGCTGCCGCCGCTGATAGCCGTGACATAATCATTGCTGAAGGCTGTGGCCAGCTTTCCAAAATCGTCGCCGGCGATAATTCTTTTATACAGCGAATCGGCTTTTAAGGCAATTTGTTTTTTTGCCGCATCATCCGATCCGGGAGGAAAGGCCAGGAGTATCTGTTTGGCCTTCATTTTGCCAAGGGCCTTTCTTTCACCAATATTTTTAAAAATATGATAACCGAGTTTCGATCTGACGGGTGACGAGATTTTTCCAGGGGCCAGTGCATAAACTGCATTCTCAAACGGGTAAGGCAGCGTAAATACCGTGATCCATCCTATATCACCTTTATTGTGAGATGCTGCCGGATCTTTGGAGACTTCAGCTGCCAGTTTCGGGAAATCTTCTCCTTTTACCAACCTGGCATGAATGGCCTTCGCCGCGGCCAGGGTTGCAGTTGTATCATTATTGGTAAGAGGAATAAAAATATGCCCGACATGAATATCTTTTTTACTGCGTTCAAAAGCTTCTTTAACCAGGCGGTCCATTGTTTCCGGGTCACTCATATAACTTTCGATGATCTGGTTGCGCAGGTTGTCAACCTCGGCGCGGATCTGCGGCAGGGTATCAAATCCTTTTTGATATGCTTCCCGTATTTTAAGCCTTGAATTAATGTAGAGGTCCAGGTATTCTTTCATAGCCTGGGTCTTATTGGCCATGGGTTGGGTGTTATTCTTATTAAAGGCCCTTACAAAATCGGCGGCACTGACCGATTGGTCGCCATAGGTAAAAAGGGTTTGGGAAGATGCAGGGACCGCCATCATGCAGGTGATGATCAACGGTAGCCAGGTCCTGTTCATAGTGTGAATTTTTTAGTGATGGTTAGTGGCCTTTCATTTTTAGCAGCAGGACTTCGTCAATTTGCTGCCAGCTCAGTTTTTTTGCGATGATCCGTTTGTCTTTATCCAGCAAATATAATGTAGGGAAGGACTGCACGTCGTATAACTGCGAATAACCCGGAATACCTGAATCGATACGGCCTTTATCATCTGCTTTCGAATAATATACATGGGTCCAGTTTTTCAAACCGTGATCGCGGATAAAACGCAGCCAGTCATTTTTAGTTCCTTCGGTTTCTTTGGCAACCGAATAGATCTTCAACCCGGAAGCCTTCCATTTGGCCCGGTACATCGAATCCAGCATGGGAATGACTTCTTTACAATGGCCACAGGTTGGATCCCAAAAAGCGACGACCGTATAAGCTGCACTGTCGGCATAAAGGGACCGTGGTTCACCGGTTGAATCGGGTAATATTATTTCCGATGCGGGGGTGCCCATTATATTAGCCATCAGGCTATAAGCCCGGTCGGTAATAGTTTTACGCCCGGCTTCGGTTAACCAGGGATAAGTTTTCTGCGCAAAATATTTTTCAAAGAGGTGTACAAATACCCGGTCCTCCCACATATACTTTTGATTCAGGTAACGGTTCAGGAATTTGAGCAGCAGGAAGCGGGTCATTTCTTCGTTGATGCCCGCAAAACCCATCATATGATCAATATCCCGGATAACCGAATCCGGATCGGGCACCATCAGGTCATTCATATACTTATCTACTTTCTCCTCGAAAAAAGTGGTATAAGCCAGGCGGCCATCCCAAAAATTTACCCCATCCCAATAGTGATTTTTAAAATAACGATAAGCATTTATAGAGTCTTCCCTGTTTTTAGGTCTTCGTAAGCCGGCTGGAATTTCAGGTTCCCGCATAGCGAGTAATAAGGCCGTAAGGATATTGCCCGGGTTTTTTTTGACCAGGTTCTCGCGGTACTGCTTCACCAGGCTATCATTTTTTACCAGTTCCCTGTTTATCGTCGCAGAATCCGCTGCGGTCCTGGCCTGGCTGAGTTGTTGCCGGAGCATATTAATCGTGGTTCCTTTGGCAGCCATGAATTGCTGGTAAGAACTGAAGAGTACATTATCGGGAGAATTGTGAAACTGTATTCCATTGCGCAACGTGGCAGTATCGGCCATCACCGAAAAACGCTGCTGCTTATCAACCAGGATCTCAAAAAAACCCGATTTATTGGGATAACCTACCAGGTAAATGCCGCCCGGCAGGGTTTTATTACCCCGGAAAACAGCAACACTATTGGCATCCAGTTTTGCTGAATCGATGATAGGGTATTGCTTACCGAAATAATGTCCCAGATAGATGTATTGATTTTTAAAAGGCTTAAAGGTTACTTTGATCTCGTAACCGGTTTGGGCATATGCAGGTAAGGTCGCCAGCAGGAAAAACAGGTGGGTCAACTTTTTCATGAGTCAGAATAATCGGTAAAGTTAACAAAGCAGGTTTAAAAGATTAAAGTGACTGCTTGAGTAGCAGACTCACTGGCAGGTTAATTGGTTGCCTGCTAGTAGCTAAAATATTGACTTTTATATGATTTCGTAATTATACGGGTGGGTGGCCTTAAAGTTTGAGTGCATTAAGGGCTAAACTTTACTTTTGCGCCGTGCGGAAAAAGAAGAAAGGGGTCATATTAGAAAAACTGCTGGTTGAAGACTATGCTGCAGAAGGGAAAAGCCTGGCCAGGGTAGAGGGCAAGGTCATTTTTATCGAAAACACGGTGCCGGGCGATGTAGTGGATGTTCAGTTGCAGAAAAATAAAAAGGATTGGGCCGAAGGAAGGGTTACCCGTTTTCATAGTTATTCTGCAGAGAGGGTCCAGCCGTTTTGCCAGCATTTCGGGATTTGCGGGGGTTGCCAATGGCAAATGCTGCCTTATGAAAAACAACTGGAATATAAACAACGCCAGGTGAGGGACAGCCTGCAGCGGATCGGGAAAATAAATTTACCCCCCATGATGCCCATATTGGGGGCTGCAGAAACAAAGTATTACCGGAATAAGATTGAATATACTTTCGGCAATAAGCGATTTCTTCAGCCGCATGAACTCAATAACCCGGAGGTAAATGCCGAAGAAGATGTGCTGGGTTTTCATGCCAAGGGATTATTCGATAAAATCGTGAATATTGAAACCTGTTACCTGCAGGAAGAACCCACGAATGCCATCCGGCTGGCCACCCGTGATTTTGCAAAGAAGAATGATTTTAGTTTTTATGATATCCGCAACCATTCCGGTTTTTTAAGAACCATGCAGGTTCGTCTCTGCCGGACGGGGGAACTGATGGTGAATATCGTGTTCGGTCATGATGATGTTGAGAAAAGATCTATGTTGCTGGAACACCTGGCGGAAAAATTTCCACAGATCAACACCTTGCTCTATACCATTAATAGTAAAAAAAATGACAGCCTGCATGACCTGGAGCCTGTTATTTATTCCGGGAAAGGATATATCATTGAAAAACTAGAGGAATTCCAATTCAAGATTGGTCCCAAATCTTTTTTTCAAACCAATACCAGCCAGGGAGAAAAACTCTACCAGGTCACCCGTGATTTTGCCGAATTAAAAGGCCACGAAACGGTATATGATCTCTATTGCGGAACGGGTAGCATTGGCATTTTCCTGGGCCCCAAAGCCGCCAGGATCATCGGTGTCGAAATGATTGCCGCCGCCGTTGATGATGCCAAAGAAAACGCTGCGTTGAACCAGCTTGCTGCCGCTGAATTTTATACAGGCGATGTCATCGATATCTGCAATGATGAATTTTTTGCCCTGCACGGAAAGCCGGATGTGATCATTACGGATCCGCCAAGGGCAGGTATGCATGAAAAACTGGTCAGAAAAATATTAGATATGACAGCGCCCTTGCTGGTCTATGTCAGTTGCAATCCTGCCACCCAGGCCCGCGATCTGAATTGGCTGAATGAAAAATACGAGGTGACCAGGATCCAGCCGGTGGACATGTTTCCCCATACTTTGCATATTGAAAATGTGGTCCAGTTGAAACTAAGAGGGGAAAGAGATAAAGAGAAATAAGAGGGGAAAGAGAAAAAAGGTTTAAATGGAAGATTTCCCAAATAGAAGGCATAAACCAGATTAGCGCAGTGTGGCTTTGGAAATAAGGAAGGGTTTAGAACAGGTAGAAAAACTCAAGACCTGATTTTGCTAATCATGGGAATTCTTCAAAAATTAACGACCTCTCCTTTTGCTCTTTTCTCTCCTTTAATCTCTTAGCCTTAATTTTACCACATGAGTGATTTTCGTTTTACACGCCCCAGTGCTT
>DASUMO010000525.1:0-22613 GCA_036277695.1 Chitinophagaceae bacterium | reverse complement strand
TCGAAAAGGTTTGGAACTCAGGCGACAATATTTACCCTGTAAGGGTGGAAAGAAAAAATTACCAGTTCCTGTATAAGGATGATACAGGCTATAATTTCATGGATAATGAAACTTTTGAGCAGGTGGCTTTACAGGAGGGTATGGTCGATGCCCCCCAGTTCCTCAAGGAAGGACAGGAGGTCAGCGTTTTATTTAATACAGAAACTGAGCAACCGATGAGTGTGGAACTCCCTGATAAAATTGTCATGCAGGTCACCTATACTGAGCCAGGCTTAAAAGGAGATACGGCTACCCGCACCCTAAAACCGGCGACTGTAGAAACAGGTGCCACTGTGAATGTGCCTTTGTTTGTGAACGAAGGCGAGCTGATCCGGGTTAATACCAAGACTGGTGAATACGTAGAAAGGGTAAAAGAGTAAATAAGATTTTGACCCAAAATGGCCCGAAATCACAGGATTTTGGGCCATTTTTTATCAATTTCAGCCCGATTTTGCCCAAAAACATTAAAAAATCCTTGAATTGCTGGCTTTGATTTCCCTATCTTAGCCCTCCCTTGTCCTCAGGCCGGCCTCCTCAAACCAAACTATTTTCAAAATTGAAAAACATGGACTTCAAACAAATCCAGGAACTGATCAAAATGATCAATAAGTCTAATATTGGGGAATTGACAGTAGAACAGAAAGATTTCAGGTTGACCATAAAACAAAAAGAAGAACAGGTAACCCAGGTTGTGTCAGCGCCTGTTGCCCACGCACCTGTATACAGTGCTATGCCTCAGCCAGCTGTTTCCAGTTCTGCAACCTCATCGGCTCCTGAAAAATCCAAGCCTGTCGCCGATGCCCAGGCCGGAAACCTGGTCACGATCAAAAGTCCCATGATCGGTACTTTTTACCGGAAAGCAGCACCCGATAAACCCAACCTGGTGGATGTGGGAAGCGATGTATCCGCTGGTACAGTGGTCTGTATTATAGAGGCCATGAAGCTTTTCAATGAAATTGAAAGTGAGGTAAAAGGTAAGATTGTGAAAGTCCTGGTGGATGATGCCTCGCCAGTGGAATATGATCAGCCTTTGTTTTTAGTGGAACCTGCCTGATGCGCTCCGGGAAGCTGACCAATATTATGCAGTACCAGCCAAAGAATGATTTGATTTGAACCAGTCATTTCCATTATGAACCAGAATTGTAGCCCCCATTTTGCAAAATCAGCCTATTGACTAATCAGCTAAATAAACCGATGTTTAAAAAGATATTGATCGCCAACCGTGGAGAAATTGCACTTCGTGTTATCCGCACCTGCCGTGAAATGGGTATCAAAACGGTGGCTGTATATTCGACCGCTGACCGCGATAGCCTGCATGTAAAATTTGCGGATGAAGCAGTTTGCATCGGGAAACCCCAGAGCAGCGATTCTTATCTCAACATACCTCACCTCATGGCAGCTGTGGAGATCACGAATGCAGACGCCATTCACCCGGGTTATGGTTTTTTAGCCGAAAATGCAAGGTTCGCGCAGATCTGTAATGACCATGGAATTAAGTTCATTGGACCTACTTCGGATATGATCAATTCGATGGGGGATAAGATTACTGCCAAAGACACCATGATCAAAGCCGGCGTACCGGTTGTGCCCGGTGGTGAAGGGTTACTTCAAAGCCTGGACGAAGCCCGGGGCCTGGCAAAGCAAATGGGCTATCCCATTATATTAAAGGCTACCGCCGGCGGGGGTGGTAAAGGTATGCGCATTGTTTGGGAAGATGCAGAAATGGAAAGAGCTTATAACACTGCCAAGGCTGAAGCAGCGGCTGCTTTCAAGAACGATGGCATCTATATGGAAAAATTCGTGGAAGAGCCCCGTCATATTGAAATACAGATAGCCGGAGACCAATATGGGAATGTTTGCCATCTGAGTGAAAGAGACTGCTCCATCCAGCGGCGCCATCAAAAACTGGTAGAAGAATCGCCTTCCCCTTTTATGACCGATGAACTTCGTTACCAGATGGGGGAGGCAGCCAAGAAAGCTGCAGAGGCAATCAATTATGAAAGTGTGGGGACTGTTGAATTCCTGGTTGACAAACACCGCAATTTCTACTTTATGGAAATGAATACCCGGATCCAGGTGGAACATTGTGTTACGGAAGAGGTGATCAACTTCGACCTGATAAAGGAACAGATCAAGATCGCGATGGGCGAGAAGATCTCCGGCCAGGATTATGTGCCACAAATGCATTCGATCGAATGCCGCATCAATGCCGAAGATCCTTATAATGATTTTCGCCCTTCACCCGGAAAAATAACTGTGCTGCACCAACCGGGAGGCCATGGCGTTCGGGTAGACAGCCATGCTTATGCAGGTTATGTAATCCCTCCTTATTATGATTCTATGATCGGAAAACTGATTACGGTTGCCCAAACCCGTAAAGAAGCCATCAATACCATGCATCGTGCATTGAGCGAATACGTGATTGAAGGTGTGAAAACAACAATACCCTTCCATCTCCAGTTAATGCGCGACGAGCGCTTCCTTTCCGGAGATTTCAATACCAAATTCCTGGACAACTTTGAATTGAAATGAGATCGTGAATGGCGAGTGGTGAATAGTCAATGTTATTCCGACCTCTTACTTCATACTTCCGACTTCCTTATTCGATTGGCGTAGGTTTACCACATAGCATCATAGATCACATAGTGCCACATAGAAATTCGTGGGAATGGTAAATTGTGAATGGTGAATAGTCAATATCAATTCCGACCTCCTACTTCATACCTCAGACTTCCTCCATCTTCCAGCTACAAGCTTTTTGCATTTCGACATTTGCATTTTGACTTTTATAGTTTGTTTTGTTAACGCTTTCCCAACAAGATTTTTAACAATCCTTAATCAAACTCTTGCCCGTCGTTTGCCTTCTCATGGTTGTAATTAAATAAAAGAAAACGATTAAACCAGTTAAGCCATGAAACGCATAATTCTACTTTCATCCCTTGCCCTGTTCACCACTTTTGTGATCAGCAGTTGTGTAAGGAATAATGTTCCTGTTAATGTCGATGAGAACTACTGGCTGTCCCAGGAGAGGGGAGAAGTAGTGTACAGCGATCCTTATTGTTCTTATTATGTAGTTGAAACCTATTACGGGTATACCATTATCCGTTCCTGGGGCAGCTATCGTCCTTTTGAAGGAAGTATCCTTTATGGAAATTTTGGGAACTATGGGGTCCGCGATTTTTATAACTATTCCAACCGTTCCATTGTATCCGGGGAGATTGTGGAATATGACCTGTCCTATATCGACGCCCAATACGCGATTGAATATTATTGCCCCTATGCCAAGGCGGCCAAAATAAAAGAGAGCGCGACCAGCCAGAATAAGGCTAACAGGCCTGCCGCACCGGCACCAAATCAGCCCGGCAACCAGTAATCAATGACCTGAACAGATATACCCTGTGATAAGTCCCGTCAAGGTTTTACCGAGACGGGACTTTTGTTTTACATTTGAATGAACTGAAACGGCTTAATGATGAAAATTGCCTGGCTTTTATTTTTTTTCCTGCCTGTTTGTTTTATGCATGCACAGTCTTTCAAAAAACTGCATGCGAAAGCTGTGGTGGCCGATGGTCACAATGATGTACTCTCTGGGACTGTTTTGGAAGGGATCGATATTTCGAACCGGGTTAACGAGGGGCATAGTGACCTGGTTCGATGGAAAGAAGGTGGCTTGGATATCCAGTTTTTTTCAGTGTGGACAGGTGAAAAAGCCCGGAATCCCGAAGGATTTTTTAAAGATGCCCGGCAGGAAATCGATTCCCTGAATATGCTGGTGCTGCGCAATCCCCAGTCTATGGTGCTGGCCAGAAATTATAAAGAAGTTAAAAAAGGAATCAGACAGCGAAAGCTGGTGGCCCTGGTTGGCGTGGAAGGTGGGCATATGATCGAAGATAAACTGGAGAATTTACAGGCGCTTTATGACCTGGATATGCGTTACCTCACCCTTACCTGGAATAACAGCACAAGCTGGGCCAGCAGTGCTATGGATGAAACCCAGCGTCCCGGCGATTTGAAACAAAAAGGGCTGACGGAATTTGGGAAGCAGGTGGTCCGGAAAATGAATGAACTGGGAATTATCGTAGACCTCTCACATGCCGGGGAGCAAACTTTTTATGACGCGATCGCTACTACCAGCAAGCCCGTGATCTTGTCTCATAGTTCAGTATGGAATATATGCCCGGTATTCAGGAATGTAAAAGATGATCAGATCCGTGCTGTGGCCGGGAATGGTGGCGTCATTTGCATCAATTTCTATTCTGGGTTTATCAGCAAACAGTATGACCAACGATCAAACTACCTGACTGATACAGTGCGTAAATCATTCCAGGACTCCCTGTTCAATATAAACCAGGATTCAGTTGCCATGCGAACCGCCTGGCGAACTTATTACAGGGCGGAAATGAAAAAAGTTCAACCCACGTTGAGCCAGCTAGTAGATCATATGGATTATATCGTAAAACTGGTTGGGGATGACTATGTGGGATTGGGTTCCGATTATGATGGCGTGAGCTCACTGCCCCTGGGGTTGGAAGACGTAACGACCTATCCTAAAATAACCGAAGAACTATTGCGAAGAGGTTATTCCCGGAAATCCATAAAAAAAATCCTGGGGGGAAATGTGTTGCGGGTTATGAAGGCGAATTTCCGTTAAAGTCCTTGTGTCGTTTAAACTCTCCAAATGGTTTCTCGCAGGTCTCGCGGAAGGATGTCTCAGTGTCCTTCGTGGTTCTTTGCGCCCTCTGTGGTGCAAAACTTTCCAAATAACAGTTTCTTCGCAGAAGTAAGATTTTCTAATATATCTTGAATTAAAAACCTCGCGGGCATTTATGCTATATATAAAAAAGAAGCCCGGAACTGTTGTATGAGTATTGAAAGCTATTTCAACAAACAAACAAATTCTTCCGGACTTTCTGACTTTACTGACTTTCGGACTATCTCAAAAACAGCAATTCCCTGTACTTTGGTAAATACCACTCGCGGTCATCCACCAGCAGTTCCAGTTTGTCGACATGGTAACGGACCTGGTCGAAGAAAGCATCTTTTACCTGGCTTTGGTAGGCGATTGCCTTTGCACGGGTATTTTCAATATTGTTACAGGTTTTCCTCGCCTCAATCATTTTTTCAACCAGGTCGCTGGTCTTATTAATATGTTCTGAAATTTTCTCCAGGATCTGTTTTTGATTGGCAAAACCCGCTTCGGATAAACCGGCTTCTTTCAGGCCGCGGATATTATTGGAAAGCAAGGTCTGGTAACGGATTGCGGCAGGCAGGATATGGCTGGTGGCGATCTCGCCCATGATTCGGCTTTCGATCTGGACCTTCTTGATATATTTCTCCAGTTCAATTTCATGTCGGGCCTCCAGTTCACCGTGCGTATAAATATCATTGCCTTCAAAAAGTTTTTTGGCCTTGTCCGTGATCATGGAATCCAATGCCAGCGGGGTGGTTTTTACATTGGGCAAACCTCTTTTTTCCGCTTCTTTTTCCCAGGCCTCACTGTAACCATCGCCTTCAAATAATACTTTTTCGCTGGCCACAATATACTGGCGGATGATATGCATGATCGCAATTTCTTTTTTCTCACCTTTTTCGATCAGTGCATCCACTTCTTTTTTGAATTGCCTGAGCGTTTCGGCCATGATGGTATTCAGTACTGTCATGGGATTAGCGCAATTGGCAGATGAACCCACAGCACGGAATTCGAATTTATTGCCGGTAAAAGCGAAAGGAGAAGTCCGGTTACGGTCCGTATTATCCATCAGCAATTCAGGAATGCTTTTATGGATATCGATCTTGAGCATGCTTTCATCGGTCTCATCCATTTTTTCCGACACTCTTTCTTTCACATCATTCAGCACTTTACTCAGGTATTGTCCGATAAATACGGAAATGATAGCAGGAGGAGCTTCATTGGCGCCCAGACGGTGATCGTTAGGAGCTGAAGCAATGGCAGCTCTCAGGATATCGGCATAATCATGTACAGCCTTGATGGTGTTCACAAAAAACGTGAGGAACATCAGGTTGGTCTTGGGTGTTTTACCGGGAGCCAGGAGGTTAATGCCGGTATCGGTCGCCATGCTCCAGTTATTATGTTTACCACTTCCATTGATTCCTGCAAATGGTTTTTCATGAAGCAATACCCGCAGTTTATGACGGCGGGCCACCCTGTCCATTACATCCATTAAAAGGGCATTGTGATCTACCGCTACACTCACTTCTTCGAAAATGGGAGCGCATTCATATTGTGCAGGGGCTACTTCGTTATGCCGGGTGCGCAGGGGAATTCCCAGTTTATAGGACTCGGTCTCAAAATCCCGCATATAAGCATAGACTCTTTCCGGTATAGAACCGAAGTAATGATCTTCCAGTTGCTGGTTTTTGGCAGATGTGTGACCATACACCGTTCTGCCCGTCATAACCAGGTCCGGTCGGGCATTGAAGAGTGCTTCATCAATCACGAAGTATTCCTGCTCCCAACCCAGGGTAGCCGTGACCTTCGTAACATTCTTATCAAAATAGTTGCAAACATCCACGGCAGCTTTATTCAAAGCTTCCAGTGCTTTCAACAGCGGGGCTTTGTAATCGAGTGAGTCGCCGGTATAGGACACAAAGATGGTAGGAATACACAATGTTTTTCCCTGGCCAATTTCCATAATAAAGGCCGGCGATGAAGGATCCCAGGCCGTATAACCACGGGCTTCAAAAGTTGCACGCAGACCCCCACTGGGGAAGGAAGAGGCATCAGGCTCCTGTTGGATCAGGGCATCACCGTCAAATTGCTCGATTGCAGTGCCATCACTTTTTATGGTGAAGAAGGAGTCATGTTTTTCTGCTGTGGAACCCGTCAGCGGCTGAAACCAGTGCGTAAAATGGGTAACTCCTCTGCTTTCAGCCCAGGCCCGGATTCCATTGGCAATGGCATTGGCCATGCCCCGGTCTATTTTCTGGCTGGCTTTTATGGAAGAAGCCAGGCTTTTGTAAGCTTCATCACTTAAAAATTCGCGGGCAGTTTTTAATGTAAACACATTGCTGCCAAACATCCCGGTAATCTTGGTGGAACCATCGACGCTGATTTCAGAACCAGAGGTGAGTTTTTGAATCGCATTAAAACGTAGTGACATGTAAAATGAATTTAATTGAGATAAAAGTATCAAAAAATCAATAGGGTAAGCCGTTGGGATGGCTTACCCTGAATAAACTGTTTATTTCTTTTAAGGAAAATGTGAATATCAAACCTAAGCGACCTTTTTATCGCTGAGTTCCATCTCAACATCTGCTGATTTAACCGTTTTGATGATTCTAGCTGCCACTTTATACGGATCGGCGGAACTATTGGGACGACGGTCTTCCAGCCATCCCTTCCAGCCTCTTTCTACCGTACCGATCGGAATGCGAATGGAAGCTCCCCGGTCAGATATCCCATATTTAAAATCAGTAATAGCTGCCGTTTCATGTTTACCGGTAAGGCGTAAATGATTGTCCGCGCCGTATACTTCAATATGTTCGGTAACCACCGGTCGGAATGCCTCGCAAACCTGGTCGTAGACTTCACGACTGCCGCAGGTCCTCAATAAAGAATTGGAGAAATTAGCGTGCATACCGCTTCCATTCCAGTCCAGGTTGCCAAGGGGTTTGCAATGCCAGTTGATGGAAACGCCATATTTTTCCCCGATTCTTTCCAACAGGTAACGGGCCACCCATACCTGGTCGCCTGCGCTTTTAGCACCTTTGGCGAAGATCTGGAATTCCCACTGGCCAGTTGCCACTTCGGCATTGATGCCTTCAACATTTAATCCGGCTTCAAGACAGGCATCCAGATGTTCTTCCACGATATGCCGGCCATAGGCGTTACTGGCACCCACTGAACAATAATAGGGACCCTGGGGACGGGGAAATCCGCCTTCAGGGAAACCCAAAGGTTTATCGGTATTAGGATTCCAGAGAAAGTATTCCTGTTCAAACCCAAACCAGAAATCGTTGTCATCATCTTCAATGGTAGCCCGGCCATTTGAAACATGGGCTGTTCCATCTGGATTCAAAACTTCACACATAACAAGCCAACCGTTCTTTCGCTGCGGGTCCTTTACAATAAAAACTGGCTGCAGCAAGCAGTCAGAAGAACCACCGGGTGCCTGTTCGGTAGAAGAACCATCAAAACACCAGAGGGGGCAATCTTCCAGTTTGCCACTGAAATCCCTTTCAATTTTGGTTTTACTGCGGAGGCTTTGGATAGGCTTGTAGCCATCCAGCCATATGTATTCAAGTTTTGCTACTGCCATGACCAAATGTTTTAAATTAAAAATTAAAATAATTTGATAACTTCAGTAGCAAATCTACAGATTTGACAATAATTTTTGGTATTGACCTCAAAAAAATATTTTCTATGTGAATAAAACAACAGAAAAAAGTGGGTAAATATCAAAATGAACAAATGTTAGCTGTTAAAACTAAACATTATTTTTATTTTTAATTCCATTGAAAAGAAAGCTATTCAGCCGGCTCCAGTCGATTTGGGCAGCCATAGGGACGATCAGCAGGGGGATGATGACACTGCGGTACCGGACTATGGCTCCAAGGTTATTGACACTGAAACCAATGGCCAATAAGAGTGTAAAAGAAAAAAAGACGCAGAAGTAAATAAAATTGGGAGACTGGATGCCATTCTTGTACAGGAAGAGAAAGGCGGCAAACATGAGTAAGAGCAAATTGATTTCTGTGGCTGCAGCAAGGGAAAGAATATGTCTTACATCACCGGGATAGGGGCGAATGGTGGATAGGGTAAAGGCCACCGGTATATTTCTCATAAAACTACCTACCGTGGGTTGCAATTCTTCTATAGGTATGGAAGTATTGCCCTGTAATTTCAGAAACTCCTGCTGCTTGGTGACAACCGCTTTGGGAAAATCAAATTCGGGTTTCACATAGCGTATTGTAAAAAAGAGGATAGCAAAAATCAAGTAAAGTGAGGCAAAAACAGCCAGGCCTCGTTTGGGCCAGCGATTGGCGATTCCCCAGGCCAGCAGTGCCGGCAGGATCACTACAATAATAAAATTTCGAAGCACCAGTAACAGCAGCAATCCCAGTAAAATGCCGCTGATTCGCTTGATACCATATTTCCCTTCTTTCCAGCCAAAATAAAAATGGTATACAACCAGGCTGATCCCCAGGAAAATCAAACCGTCTTTATGAATTCCGCTGGTCCAGTATAAAAATGAAGGCACCAGGAAGGTCGCAAGCATCACAGCTATTTTCTTGGTGGGAAAAACATCCGACATTACCCGGTAAATAGCAATAGGGCCGAATAGGGAAAGGAAAGAGTAAAAAACAACATTGACATAATAGTGACCGAAGCTGAAGATATTAAAGATGGAAAGGATCTTGATAAAAGCATTAGCCTTCAGATCATTCCAGTAGGATTCATCGGCATTAAAGAATTTTTCAAAACCCCCGCCATAAGGATTGTAAAAAAGATTGGTCAGGTATTCACGCGGATCAGTTTGAAGTAAATTGTATTCAATAATGCTGTTGGTATGAAAACCCCAGGTATCCGACATTTTTGCCAGCCCGCCATAATAGAGACCGATCCATCCGTAAAATATTCCGGCCATGACTTTGAGCAGGAAGATGATGATCAGTTGGGGTCGGCTAAGCCCTGAATTGGTAAAAAACCGGAGCCGGGTTACCAGCCAGGCAAAAAAAACAAGATAGGCAACGAACAAAAGATACTCCAAGCAGCTTCCTTTTTAGTTATCGTTGCAAAATAGCCATTATTGCCGGGGGTTCGGCGGGATTTCAAAATTATTTTACCCCTAAAATAGTTTGTTATTATAAAAAGTTGACAAGTTGTGAAGCTGGCCTAATTCAATGTTTGTAATTTTGCCACTTCTTAATGCCCGGTCCGGGAAATCCTAAACAAAGCAGCAATGGAAATAACGGTAAAAACAGCGCAACAGCTACGATTGACAGAAGAGGAATTTGAATTGATCAAACAAAAATTGGGAAGGGTTCCCAATTTCAATGAACTCTGCGCTTTTTCGGGAATGTGGAGTGAGCATTGCAGTTATAAAAATTCTATCAAATGGTTAAAAACACTGCCCCGTGAAGGCGGCCGGATGCTGGTGAAAGCAGGGGAAGAAAATGCAGGCTTGATGGACATCGGGGATGGATTGGGAGTTGTGTTTAAAATTGAATCGCATAACCATCCGTCTGCTATCGAACCTTTCCAGGGTGCTGCTACGGGTGTTGGAGGTATTCATCGCGATATTTTTACCATGGGTGCCCGCCCGATCGCTGCCCTCAATTCACTTCGCTTTGGCAACCTGGAGGAAGATAAAACCCAGCACCTGCTGGCCGGCGTGGTGCATGGAATCGGGCATTATGGAAATTGTTTTGGCGTACCCACGGTAGGCGGTGAGATCTATTTTGACCAGTGTTATCATACCAATCCCCTGGTCAATGCCATGAGTGTGGGGATTGTGAAAGCCGGGGAGACTGTTTCAGCAACAGCCAAAGGAAAAGGTAACCCGGTTATGTTTGTAGGAAGTGCAACGGGTAAAGACGGGATTGGAGGAGCATCCTTTGCATCGGCTGATATCACAGCCGAAAGTGCGCAGGATTTGCCAGCTGTTCAGGTGGGCGACCCTTTCCAGGAAAAAAAGTTACTGGAAGCCTGCCTGGAAGTGATCCAGACCGGCGCAGTAGTGGGCATGCAGGATATGGGTGCTGCCGGTATTATCTGTTCCACTTCCGAAATGAGTGCCAAAGGCGAAGTGGGGATGCGGATTGATCTCGACAAAGTGCCTACCCGCCAAAAAAATATGAAGGCCTGGGAGCTCCTGCTTAGCGAGAGCCAGGAAAGAATGCTGCTGGTTGCCGAAAAAGGCAGGGAAGAAGAAGTCAAAAAAGTTTTTGAAAAATGGGATCTGCCCTGTTCTGTCATTGGCGAAGTAACCGATGATGGATTACTTAACTTCTATATGCATGGCGAACTGGAAGCATCCCTGCCGGCACAGGAACTTGTTTTGGGTGGTGGAGCACCGCAGTACGACCGGGAATACCGCGAACCTGCATATATGCAGAAAATAAGGTCGTTTGATCCAACTAATCTTGGCGTTCCCGCGAACCTGAAGGCTATAGCGGAAGAGTTGATCAGCCTGCCTTCCATTGCGTCCAAGCGATGGATCTATACCCAATACGACAGCATGGTGGGAACAGTCAATGCATCCACGAATGCTCCCAGTGATGCCCCGGTCATACTCGTAAAAGGAACGCGTAAAGGACTGGCTGTATCCACGGATTGCAACAGCCGTTATGTGTTTGCCGATCCTTATAAGGGTGCAATGATCGCTGTCGGCGAAGCAGCCAGGAATATTGTTTGCAGTGGTGCTGAACCGTTGGGAATAACCAACTGCCTGAATTTTGGAAATCCCTATGATCCCGAAGTGTATTACCAGTTTGTGCAGGCTATCAAAGGCATGGGCGAAGCCTGCCGTAAATTCAATACACCGGTTACCGGTGGCAATGTTAGTTTTTATAACCAGAACCCGGACGGTCCTGTGTATCCCACGCCTACAATCGGAATGGTAGGATTGCTGGAAGATGTAAATGATAAAATGACCCTCGACTTCCGGGAAGAAGGAGATATTATTTACCTGCTGGGTGTAACCAACAATGATATCAACTGTTCCGAATACCTGCACAAGATCCGCGGGGTGGAATATTCGCCGGCTCCTTATTTCGAGATCGATGAAGAATTTGCCTTACAACAAAAAATTACGGAGCTCATCAAAAATAAAATGGTTCATTCCATTCATGATCTCAGCGAAGGAGGATTGTTTATCGCTTTATGCGAGAGCGGGTTTAACAGGGAACTGGGTTTTTCAATCCAGACAAAAGGGGGCATCCGCAAAGATGCTTTCCTGTTTGGGGAAGCTCAAAGCCGGGTGATTGTAACGGTGCCGGTAGAAAAGATCAGGGAATTCGAAGCCGTGCTGGGTAGTTTCCCGGTGGATAAAATAGGGGTGGTGTCCAGCGGTGAATTGGTTGTGGATGGAGATTTTTGGGGAACCATTGACTGGTGGAAGGATGCCTACGATACCGCGATCGAAAACTATTTATCCAAAGAAGAAGCCGGTTCGGCTTTGAGTTCCATATAACAACAATGTAACAGCTGGGTGAATGCCGGGGCAGTTGATGATTTCTCCGGTTCTTTAATTAATAATCTATGGATCGGAATGCAACGATACTTCTCACAGGTGCGGCTGGTTTTATCGGGAGTTACCTGCTGGGGTTCTTGAATGAAAAGGGATTTACGGATATTATCATTGTGGATGATTTCAGCGATGAAGACAAGTGGTTCAATTTCGATTCAAAACAATTCACAGCCAAGGTGGAAAGGGAAGAATTGTTTGATTGGCTGGCTGCAGCCGATCGGGGTATACATGCCGTTTTTCACCTTGGCGCCCGTACCGATACTACCGAGTTTGACTATTCCATCCTCGAAAAAATAAACCTGGAATATTCCAAAAAGATCTGGCGGTATTGCGCGGAAAAAACTGTTCCATTGGTATATGCTTCTTCCGCGGCAACTTATGGTGCCGGTGAATCGGGATACAAAGATGATCATGCTCTTCCGGAAATACTGAAGCCCCTCAATCCTTATGGGATATCAAAAAACGAATTTGACAAATGGGCCTTGCAACAAACCGATACACCGCCATTCTGGGCCGGTTTAAAATTCTTCAATGTTTATGGCCCCAATGAATATCACAAAGGCCGTATGGCCAGTGTCATCTTTCATGCCTATAACCAGATCCGGAAAAACGGTAAGGTTAAATTGTTCCGTTCACATAAGCCGGAATTCAGGGACGGCGAACAACTACGGGATTTTATTTATGTGAAAGATGTAGCCACGGTTTGTTTATGGTTGATGGATCATCAACCCACATCCGGATTATATAATGTGGGAACCGGCAAAGCGCGAACCTTTAATGACCAGGTGAAGGCAATTTTCACAAGTCTTGATCTGCCTGCCCAGATAGAATATATGGATACACCCACGGATATCCGGGATAAATACCAATATTATACAGAGGCCGATATGAGCAAGCTCAGGCAGGCAGGATACGATCAGTCTTTCTCTTCGCTGGAAGAAGGTGTGTCGGACTATGTAAAGAATTATCTTGTAAAAAAGTCTTACTATTAAAAAGAGCATCCTTTGCGGGATGCCCTCTTTTGAAATATCTGGCCAAACTCACTTATTTGTTAGGCAATACCACTGCATCGATCACGTGGGTCACCCCATTGCTTGAAAGGATATCCGGTATCGTTACTGTGGCACCGTCAATCATCACTTTGCCGTCTTTAATGCTCACACTCAATTCTGTTCCCTCTGCAGTTTTTAATTTCTGGCCATCTTTCAGGTCTGCAGCCCTGTAGCTGCCAGGCACAACATGATAGGTCAGTACTTTAGTAAGATCGTTTTTCATTTCCGGCTTCAGCAAATTATCAACGGTGCCGGCGGGAAGTTTGGCAAAGGCTTCATTGGTGGGAGCAAAAACTGTAAAGGGTCCTGCGCCTTTCAGCGTTTCTGCCAGGCCGGCTGCCTTTACCGCGGTAACCAGCGTCGTATGATCGGCTGAATTAGCTGCATTGTCTACAATGTCTTTAGATGGCACCATGTTGGCTCCTCCTACCATCACTCCTGGTTCTGGTGCGGGTTCCATGGATTCAGCGGTCGTGGTGCTGCTATCTGTTGTTGTTTCGGTTTTAGCTTCATTATTGCAGGCCGTCATCATGATCAACGTAAAGCCGGCGATTGCACTTACAATGAAAAATCTTTTTTGCATGATTTGTATTTTTTGATTGGTTTAAATTCAATCTCAACATATACGCCGGGTAAATGTTTTTGGATTGAATATTTTTTTCGTACGAACACAGGTTTGTTTCATCTTTTTTATTTCGGTGATGGATATCGTTTAACAATTGCATTCTGCCTGTATCTTTACGAAAATTTATATATGAGCAGGAAAATAGCGATCATAGGCGGGGGCAACCTGGGTGCATCCATAGCAGAAGGACTGATCGATAGTGAATTCAGCAGACCCGTGGAAATCACGATTACCCGCAGAAACCCGGCCGCACTCAGCCGTTTTGCTGAACGCGGCTCCATGGTGCATAGTGACAATAAAAAAGCGGTAAAAGGCAGTGACGTCATCATCCTGGCAGTAAAACCTTATAATTATGAAGATGTGATCAATGAAATAAAATCGGTATTGAACCCGGCAAAACATGTTGTGGTGTCTGTGATCACGGGCGTCTGGATCGAACAATTACAAAAAGCAATAGGAAAACCTGTGCCGGTGATCCGTGCTATGCCCAATACAGCCATTGCGATCCAGCAAAGTATGACCTGCCTGGCCCATACAGGTGCATCTGCCACGCAGGTCAATTATATCACCGAACTTTTTGACCAGTTAGGGAGAACAGTAATCATTGATGAAAAATTGATGGATGCGGCAACCGTACTGGGAGCTTGTGGCACAGCCTATGCCATGCGTTATATTCGCGCCAATATCCAGGGTGGAATAGAGATCGGGTTTGATGCAGCTACTGCTTCCCTGATCGCTGCGCAAACGGTAAAAGGGGCTGCTGAACTATTACTGGAAAAAAATACCCACCCGGAATATGAAATTGACAAAGTAACCACGCCAAAAGGCTGTACCATCGCCGGACTAAATGAGATGGAGCACCAGGGATTCAGCTCATCGCTGATCCGTGGAGTAGTGGCAAGTTACCGGAAGATATCGAAGGATTGAGAACCCTAAAGTTATTGTCTAGCTGATCGCTCAATCCACACAGCTTTCTACCTAAGGGTTCAATTTTCATTTGAGCAATGAAAACTGTCTTCCAATACATACGGTTCTTTTTTTATGTTGCACTAAACTGGAATCTCCCGCTGGCTTTTTTCGTCATGTATCATGATATCCGGGGAGCTTTAAAGTATAGGATAAAGACCTTTGTCCCCGTACCGTTTGCCCGCCTGAGTACCGGCAATGCTGATATTTCAAAATCCTCACCGTATGAGGCCGTCAACTATTATATGCTGGAAAGATTACTGGCTGCTTTTCGCAAGCTATCTTCGATGGATTCCCTTGTCGACCTGGGCTGTGGTAAAGGAAGGGTGATGGTGGTTGCGGCGCATTTCGGATTTATGCATATCACCGGAATTGATTTTGCCAGTGAACTTTGTACAGCAGCTTCTGCGAATATGAAAAAAACGCAGGAGAAATTCCCGGGACTTTACTGGAAAGTTATACATCTGAACGTGCTTGATTATCCAATTATGCCGGAGGATAAAGTCTTTTTCATGTTCAATCCCTTTGATAAGGAAACACTGGCTACTTTCCTGGGTAAACTGGAGCAATCCTGCAGGACCCACCCCCGGAAAACCTATTTCATTTATGCAAGTCCCCAGCACCTGGCTGAATTGGAGAGCAGAGGCTACCGGGTCGTTTATCGCCGGTCCTTATTAAATCTGAAGGGAGTTATCCTGGAAAAGAAAAAGGATTGATGTACCGCGCAAAAAGGACAGCATTAGCAGGATCGCAGATAAGGGATGTATTTGCCATTTATGGAAATATTGCAGAGTATTAATAAGCTGGCGTCCGACTCACGGTTATTCCCCGAATATTCCTTTATTTGCGGCAGCCCTAAAAACAGGCACAATATTTCCTTATTTGACGGTGATAACCAAACTATATTACTATGTACAGATTTTCAGTCAGGCACTTGTTCTTATCCCTTGCGGGTTTTGTAATCATTAGTTCATGCAGTTCGTCCAAAAAAACGGCTACGGCGGACCGCGATGCCGTAAAGGGCTCATGGACCCTCACTAATATTTCTTACGACGGTTCGGCGCCGTTGAAATTAACATTACTGGACGAAGGACCGGAAGCCTGCCTGCTTGGAAGCGAATGGGTACTTCCCAATAATGGGTACGGAACCTATACGATCACGGCCAACAGGACGGGTTGTACAACCGGGGAGAGAAAAATCGTTTGGTCCTATCGCCTGGAAAACGATAAAACAATATTTCAATATAAAAGGCTGGCAGATGGTACAAAGGCAAAGGATATCGAAGAAGGCTATATTTTCACCATAAAATCAGCTTCCGCGTCCAGCCTTTCCCTTCAGTCTGAGGTAAATTTTGAAGGGCGCCCTTTTTATATCAACTACGAGTTCTCCAAAAAAGCGAAATGATTTATCGCCACCGTTTTTGGCAACGTTCTAATTTCTCGCAGATAGCGAAGATTCGCGGAAACATAACCGCCCGGTTCGAATATTGCATAATGGAGCTCACGCGGATTCTTCAATCCTTCAGGGAACCAACCTTTGCAATTTGCGGGAATTGACTTCCCAGCCGGGCATTACTGGCCTGCCTCTTTCTTGGCTTCCTGCACCATTTTTTCATTGGCTGTGATCAGGAAATCAACACGGCGGTTCAGTGAGCGGTTTTCTTCATTATCGTTGGCATACTTGGGAGCTGTTTCACCAAAACCTTTGGTTGTAATGCGGGAAGATGTCACGCCCCGACCTTTTAAATATGCCGAAACAGCAGCAGCTCTTCGCTCGGAAAGAGACTGGTTGTAAGAATCAGTCCCGGTGTCATCGGTATGTCCTTGGATTTCGATATTGGTATCCGGATACTTATTCAGGATAGTCACTAATTCATTCAGGCTGGTTTTTGCTCCGTCGCCCAGATCGGAACGGTCAAATCCAAAAAGTATTTTATTATTGAATTCAACAACGATTCCTTCACCAACGCGTTCAACCTTTGCGCCGGGTACTTCTTTTTTGATCTCCTCAGCCTGTTTGTCCATTTGCCGCCCGATAATGGCGCCTGTGACGCCACCCACCGTGGCTCCGATAATGGCTCCAAGGGCTGTATTGCCGGTGGCTTTCCCAATAATACCGCCTACCACGGTACCACCGGCCGCGCCAATCACGGCTCCCTTCTGGGATTTATTCATGGTTTTACAGGCGGGTGCCAGTATCAGCAGCGCCATAACTCCGATAAAGATTTGTTTTGTCATTCTCATAAGTTATTTATTATATAGCAAAGACAGGGTTCAAACATCATACCAGTCATAATTACTGGCAGAAGAAGTGAACTTCAGGCCATCTAAGCTATGATTCATAATTAGTATATTTCACCGGTAGCCATATCGACCTGGAGGGGATAGTCCGGTATTCCGGTTAAAGGGAAGGCTTTCGGATCCCGGATAAATTTTATTATCCAGCATCATTAAAAAATCAGCCGTCTTTGAAATATTACTGACCTTTTTTTGGCTGAACAGGGCCAGTAAAAGCAGCAGACTATCCCTGTGGTTAGCAGTTTTCACATGGTGAAATGCTGTATCCGGAATCAGAACTGGGGCAACCAATCAAAGTTCATTTCCTGGGTTGTTCTTATAAATTTTGCCTTCCTTCATTACAAAAACGACTTTTCCAAAAACCCTGGCATCTTTAAAAGGATCTCCATCCATGCCAACTATATCGGCCAGCTTGCCGGCTTCAATACTTCCCAGTTTATCTTTTTCACCCAATAACTCCGCAGCATTGACTGTTGCAGATTTAATTGCATCCATTACCGACATTCCTGATTCGATCATATAGGTAAACTCCAGCCAGTTCAGGCCATGTTTGAAAACACCGGCATCGGTACCAAAAGCAATTTTTACCCCGGCTTTATAGGCTTTGGCAAATGTTTTTTGAATCTGTGGCCCGATTTCCAGGGCCTTGGGTGTTACAAGAGCAGGGTAATAACCTGGTATTTTGGCTGAATCACCAACAGAACGTCCTGCTGTAATCGTGGGCACATACCAGGTTCCATGTTTCTTAAATAATTCAATGGTCTCATCGTCCATGAACGTACCATGTTCAATAGAATGTACGCCGGCCCGGATCGCTCTTTTCATGCCTTCTTCACCATGTGCATGAACCGCCACTTTAAATCCATAATCCTTCGCCGTTTGAACAATGGCTTCAATCTCGTCCTGGAAAAATTGGGGGTTCTTTCCGCTTTTGGCTACACTCAATACGCCGCCGGTACCGGTTATCTTTATCAGGTCCGAACCGTCTTTATATCGCTGGCGAACGGCTTTGCGGCATTCCTCGGGACCGTTGGCAACCCCCTCTTTTGGTCCGGGATCGCCCTGCAGTTCCTTTCGATAACTGTTGGTAGGATCGGCATGCCCACCCGTGGTGGCGATGGATTTGCCGGATGTAAAGATCCGGGGTCCTCTTATTGTGCCTTTATTGATCGCATTGCGAAGTGAAATATTCACGCCGGTTCCGCCCAGGTCCCTGACAGTTGTAAACCCAGTCATCAAGGTGGTGTCTGCGAATTTTACTGAAAGGAAAGCATAGTCGGCCGGATTCAGGGTAAAGGTTTCCATATAACGGGTGGGACTTGTTTCATGCTCGAGGTGCACATGCATATCGATCCATCCCGGGGTTACCGTTTTTGATTTTAAATCGATAGTTTGATCGGAAGAACCGGGTCTTGCATACCCTTTTTCAACGGCGAGGATCTTATTTTTTTCCACAATGATGGTCATAGCTTTTTGTGGCTCCGGGCGGATTCCGTCTACAAGAGTGCCGCACCAGATATAGGTTTTCTGGGCTGAAAGATTGAGGGTAATCAACAGGATACTAAAAACCAGGGAGAAGTTTCTTTTCATAGCTGATCATTTCCTCACTAAAATACCGGGTTTTTTCCACACCCCAACTGTTGGATTTTTGGGGCAGGAAAAATTACTTTAGCTTTGCATGACCTCCCGGAAGTTCTTCACATCATTCACGGAAGTATCCGCTGGTCAAATGGGGTGGGGCCAATTATCAGAATATTTTATTGAATACTGTCAGAAAATTTAAGCAGTATTGTTGTTTGCCGGCAAATGCCGGGTTAATCACTGGTGATAAATTTTTACAGCAGGGATTTTTTTTTGTAGAAAATTTCACCGGGAACCATTTGAAATAAATAACCCATATATAATGGCTAAATATATTTTCGTTACGGGTGGTGTTACGTCTTCCCTCGGGAAAGGTATAATTGCGGCTTCTTTGGCCAAATTGTTACAGGCCCGCGGGCTGAACGTGACCATTCAGAAATTCGATCCCTATATTAATGTTGATCCCGGTACGCTTAATCCATACGAACATGGCGAATGCTATGTGACCGATGATGGAGCCGAAACCGATCTCGACCTGGGCCATTATGAACGGTTTCTGAATATTTCAACTTCCCAGGCCAATAATGTAACTACCGGAAGAATTTATCAAACTGTCATTAATAAAGAGCGGGAAGGTGCCTATCTCGGTAAAACTGTACAGGTAGTTCCGCATATTACTGATGAGATAAAGCGAAGAATGCTGCAATTGGGTCAGGATGGACAATACGATATCGTGATCACGGAAATAGGCGGAACGGTGGGGGATATCGAAAGCCTTCCCTTTGTGGAAGCAGTAAGACAGTTGCAATGGGAGCTGCCTGAAGAAGATACATTGGTGATTCACCTGACCCTGATTCCTTATTTAAAAGCAGCCAAGGAATTAAAAACCAAACCTACCCAGCACAGTGTAAAAATGCTAAGCCAGGAAGGAGTTCATCCCGATATTATTGTTTGCCGAACAGAAAAACCCCTGACTCCCGAATTGCGCCGCAAGATCGCCCTGTTTTGTAACGTAAAACTGGAGGCCGTTATCGAAGCGGCGGATGCGCCTACCATTTATGAAGTGCCTTTGCTGATGATGCGGGAAAAACTGGATCTCATTTCCCTGAAAAAACTGGATATAACGAACTATAAGGAACCCGATCTGGGTAAATGGAAGGAATTCCTGGATAAACTGAAATATCCCAAGAATAAAGTCAATATTGGCCTGATCGGGAAATATATTGAACTGCAGGATGCCTATAAATCCATCCTGGAATCCTTTATTCACGCAGGTGCAATGAATGAATGCCAGGTCCAGGTAATGAATATACACAGTGAATTCATTACGGATGATAATGTAGCTGAAAAGCTGGCTGGCCTGGATGGTTTACTAGTAGCACCTGGTTTTGGACACAGGGGGGTGGAAGGCAAGATAGTGGCAGTAAAATATGCAAGGGAAAAAGGGTTGCCGTTTTTCGGCATTTGCCTTGGAATGCAAATGGCGGTTATTGAGTTTGCCCGGAATGTCCTGGGCCTCAAAGAAGCACATTCCACCGAAATGAACCCGCAGACACCTGAACCGGTCATTGATTTGATGGAAGAACAGAAAAAGATTACCGCCAAAGGTGGAACCATGAGGCTGGGAGCCTATCCCTGTGAAATAAAAGAAGGTACCCTGGCTCAAACGATTTACGGGAAAACTTCCATCAGCGAAAGACACCGCCATCGCTGGGAGTTTAATAATAAGTACCTGGAACAATTTGAAGGAGCCGGAATGACAGCAAGTGGCAAAAACCCGGGCACAGGATTGGTGGAAATTATAGAATTGCAAAAGCATCCTTTTTTTATTGGTGTCCAGTACCATCCTGAACTGAAAAGTACGGTGGAGGCACCACAACCCATTTTTGTTCATTTTATAAAAGCGGCCAGGATTTATGCTGAAAAAAAGACGGAGATCAAGAACCCGCTGTTACACAGTGAAATGATCTGATCAGCATTGCAGAACAAGCCTGAGATACCTCTAATTCAACGGAATTAAGCTGTTGCCTGCCCTGGATTTCACCCTGTCAACTCAGTTTAAGAACACCTATCTTTGCCGTCTTTAAATTTTTACGTGGATGAAGTTTGATCGTAATACCGTCATCGGGTTTGCAGTGCTGGCGGTCCTTTTCTTTGGTTATTTTTATTATACCAATAAAGAACAATCGGCCTACCGGCAACAAAAGATCCGGGAACAGTTTGTAAAAGATTCCACCGAACAGGCCAATCGCCCCAAAATTGATACTTCTACATTACAGCAGGATTCCCTGAAGAGTGATTCTATCGGTCAGCTGGCAAGATCCGGTGATTTCAGGCAAGCCGCCAATGGGAAAGAGGAAATATTGATCGTCGAAAATGCTGTTTTTAAAATTGCTTTTTCCAGTAAAGGCGGGCAGCCCAAATGGGTAGAGCTGAAGAATTTTAAAAACCAGGACAGCGGATTGGTTAAACTTGCGGGTACCGATTTTGACAGGCTCAGTTATACCATCAATACTGGTAATAATAACACGGCTCAAACCGGGGACTTGTTCTTTCAACCCGGGCAACTGGTCAAAAACCCCGACGGCAGCAGCAGCCTGAGCTATACCCTCGGTTCTGCCGACAGTACGGCCGCCTCCTCCATCATCCATCGCTATACGATCCCCAGGGATGAGTATATGATCGGGTTTTCCGTGGTGCTGAATGGTGCCGATAAATTAGTAAGCGGGGGAGTCATGAATTTATCCTGGCAATATAGCGCAGCACCGCAGGAGTCGGATATGTCATTTGAAAAGCAAAACACCCAGATAGGTTATGTCGCTGACGGGGAATTCGATTATCATACCATTGGCCGCCGAAGCGATAAAACATTTGAAGACCCGGTAAAATGGGTGGGAGTCAGGCAGCGTTTCTTTTTCAGCAGCCTGGTCGCAAAAGATAATTTCAGTTCCGGGAAAATGGAATGGCAGGTTCCGCCCGATAATGAAAAGATGATTGTGCGGTCCACATCCGCCATGAAGGTACCGGTCGCTATTGCATCCAGGGCCACGGTTGATTTTTCAATTTATTATGGTCCCTCAGATTACCAACTGCTAAAAAAATATGACCTGGAATTTGAACGCTTGGTGAACCTGGGGCAGGGTATTTATGCGTTTGTCCGCCCGCTGAACAAATGGATAATCATGCCCATTTTTGATTTTATGAAAAGTTTCGTGGGCAGTTTCGGATTGGCTATTGCCCTACTTACGCTTTTCATACGCCTGCTCATTTCGCCGCTTACTTATTCCAGTTATTTAAGCGGCGCAAAAATGAAAGCCCTGAGACCGGAAATTGCCGGCTTAAAAGAAAAATTCGGGAATGACCAGCAGGCAATGAGTATGGAACAAATGAAACTGTTCCGGGAGGCCGGGGTCAATCCATTGGGAGGCTGCATACCTGCCTTGTTACAAATACCAATTTTCTTTGCCCTTTATAGTTTTTTTAATGCAGAGATCGGTTTACGAGGCGCTGAGTTTCTTTGGGCCAATGATCTCTCAGCTTTTGATGACGTGATCAAATTCGGGTTTAATATTCCATTACTCGGCAGTCACCTCAGCCTGTTTACCATCACCGCTGTAGTGACCAGTTTCCTAATTTCTATCTACAGCATGAGCATGTCGCCGGACCAGAGCAACCCGGTGATGAAATACCTGCCTTATATTTTCCCGGTATTCCTCTTATTTATTTTCAACAACCTGCCTTCAGCGCTTACTTGGTATTACACTGTCTCCAACCTCATTACGCTGGCCCTGCAGTTTGTGATCCAGAATTATATCATTGATCATAATAAGATCCTGGCGA
>DASUMO010000524.1:0-21789 GCA_036277695.1 Chitinophagaceae bacterium | reverse complement strand
TTATTGAGCAGGATGAAAAACTGATCGATTTCATGATTAAAACTGCGGAACTCCGGTACAAAAACGGCTTGGAAAAAATAAGCGCCTATTACAAGGCCAAAGCTGCCTTGGGCAATCTGCAAAATATGCGGTTGATGTTTGAAAATGATATCAGGGAAAAGCGAATCCGGATCAATTCGCTGATGGGCAGAAACCCCAACATTGAATTTGATATTGATACCGCATATAATCTAAATGATTATGCCTCTGTTGTTTTCGATAGCACTCTCTTCTTCAATAGCCGGAGCGACCTGAAGGCAATTGATAAAGACATCAGTCTTACCTGGTTAAAGCAGGAGACAGAAAGGCAAAGTTTAAAGCCCCAGTTCGGCATTCGATATGACCATATGTTTGGTTTCGGAGGCCTGCCCATGCAATATTCCATTATGGGGATGATCAAACTTCCCCTGGCCAGGTGGTCTTCCAAAATGAATAAAGCGAATATCGAAAGCCTGAAATGGAAAGCATCGGCCTTACAGGCGCAAAAGGAAATGATGGTAAACGAATACAGCGGTATGGCTTACGGCATGCGAAATGAGTTTGAATTAAAGAAACGGCAGATGAAACTGTATAATGACAATATTATACCGGCGTTAAAAAATAATTACAAAACTATGCAATTGGGCTATGAGCAAAACACCGAAGAATTATTTATGCTTTATGATGCCTGGGAAACATTGTATATGACGCAGCTTGAATATACAGAATTGTTGAACCAGGCTTTTAAAATGCAGGTGGCCCTGGACCGGCTAATCGAAAAGAAATGAAAAAGCTTTTTTTACTATCCATCGTTTGTCTCTTGTTTGTTACCCCCGGTTGTAAGAACAAGAAAGATCCTCATGCTACCCATGAACCAGTAGCAACCAAAGTAATCTACACCTGCCCCATGCCCGAAGATTCAGTTTTTAGCGATCAACCCGGCAATTGTCCTAAATGCGGGATGAAACTGGTACCCATAGAAGAGAAAGTACATCAGCATGCACAGGAAAAATATACCTGCCCCATGCACCCCGATATTGTCGGGGATCGGCCCGGCAGCTGCCCGGTTTGCGGAATGGACCTGGTAAAAATGGAAGAAAGGAAGGCCTTAGAGGGTGATATTGATATCGAAGCTCTGCTAAAACCCACCAATGAATTTGTCGTTTCAACCATCCCGGTAACCACTATCCAAAAAAAGGAAGAGCAGATAGAAATAAAAGCACTCGGCAATATTGCCTATGATACAAGACAGGCTGGTAGCATTTCCTCCAGGGTGGCAGGCAGGATTGAAAAACTATATGTCCGTTACCGCTACCAGAAAATACGCAAAGGTCAACGGGTACTGGATATATACAGCCCTGAATTGCTTACCGCCCAGCAAAATCTTTTATTCCTGTTAAAGAATGATCCGGGTAATGCCAGTTTTATCCAGTCGGCTAAGGACAGGTTATTATTCCTGGGCATGAGTCATGAACAGCTCAGGCAGGTGATAAATTCCGGCAAACCTTCCCTGACAGTGGCTGTGTATAGTAATTACAGCGGTCATATACATGAGGCCGGCAGTAACAGTACTATGAACAGCAGCGGGGTGGCGATGAAAGATATTGCATTGATAACGGAGGAACTGGGCATCAAAGAAGGAATGTATTTACAAAAGGGCCAGTCCGTTTTCACCGTTTATAACCCGGACAGAGCATGGGTCCTGCTGAATATTTATGGACAAAGCCAGCCCCTGGTTCAAAAAGGCGATGCAGTAAGGATCATACCTGAAACTGCACCTCATAAAGATTTCAATGCCACCATAGACTTTATTGAACCCTTTTACCGCAAGGAAAGTAAAACATTAACGGCCCGGGTTTATTTCAATAATGCCTCTTTACAAATCCCCATCGGAAGCCAGGTAAGGGCCAGCATATTCGGCAACGCTCAAAAAGCTTATTGGCTGCCAAGGGAAGCTGTGCTTTCACTGGGATTGGATAGAATAGTTTTCGGGAAAACGGCCGGTGGATTCAAGGCACTTAAAATAAGTACCGGTATAACCCATGAAAACCATATTCAGGTCCTGGGCGGGTTGAGCGAAAAGGATTCAGTGGCAGCGAATGCGCAGTACCTGATGGATAGCGAAAGTTTTATCAAAGTAAAAAACTGATTATGCGTTACCTCCTCCTGATATTGGCTTTGAGTTTTGTAATGGTATCCTGCAAAAGCAAAAAAGCGGTGAAAGTTGATCCCGGCACCTATTATACCTGTTCGATGGATCCACAGGTAATAGAATATAAGCCGGGCAAATGCCCTATCTGTAAAATGGAATTGACGCCGGTGAAAAAAACCAATGGTCAAAACAAGGACGAACTACAGTTGAGTGAACAGCAAATCCGGTTGGGCAATATTCAAACTGATACTATCCGTTACGGGGCCATGGGCGACCAGCTGGTACTGACGGCTACGCTGAACTTTGACCAGCTGAAATCCTCTTCTGTCAGTTCCAGGGTGATGGGAAGAGTGGAAAAACTCTATTTCAAGAATATAGGTGACTACGTAAAGAAGGGAGCACCTCTTTATGACATATACAGCGAAGAACTGAACAATGCCAAACAGGAATTACTTCTCGCGCTGGATAAGAAAAATGCTTTCAGCGGTGAAACGATCATAGATTTTGACCAGCTGCTCCAAAGTGCAAAAAATAAATTACGGTTATGGGGCATGAGAGAATCGCAGGTAAACGAATTGGTGAAAACAAAAAAGCTGGGTCCCCTTACTACATTTTATAGTGAATCGGCCGGCTATATCACAGAACTGGGCACCCGGGAAGGTGATTATAGTATGGAAGGTGGCACTATCGTTAAGCTGGCTGATCTTTCCACCCTTTGGGCAGAAGCGCAGGTTTATACTTCGCAGCTGGCGGAACTCAACAGGAAGAGTATTGCCACTGTACAACTGCCGGATTTCGGTGGCCAGGAAATAAAAGGCCGCGTTGAATTTGTCAATCCCGAAATCAACCCGGATACAAGGATCAATCTTATCCGGGTATCTATTCCCAATCCGGGCAATCGTTTAAGACCCGGCATGCCAGCCTACGTATTCCTGGAAAGTCCACCCCGTCATACTTTAACCCTGCCTGTTGATGCCGTTATCAGGGATGGGAAGGGCGCTACGGTATGGATAGAGACGGCCAGCAATACATTTAAAAGTGTGATGGTACAAACCGGAATGGAAAGCGATGACCGTATAGAGATAAAAGCTGGTTTGAAGGAGGGAGACGTGGTGGTACTGACCGGGGCCTACCTTTTGCATAGCGAATACGTGTTTAAAAAAGGCGCAGAACCCATGGCCGGACATAGCCATTAATCAATTCTCAAAAAGGACTGGAACCTCCTGGAATTATAAACTATTTGAAATGAAAACGATCACCCAAACTTCAGTCTACAACGCACCTCCTCAAATGGTTTTTAATATTCTCGATGACCTTGGTGTTACAGGAATGCACATGACTAAATCTTCGGCGATGATGATGGGTAGTAAACTTCATCTTGAATATTTAACCGCTAACCATATGGGGCCTGGTTCAAAATACCGCTGGACCGGGACCATGATGGGGATTAAAATGAATTTTACTGTTGAGGTTACTAAATGGATCCAAGGTGTAGAGAAGGTCTGGGAAACGATCGGGAACGCGAAGATGATTATTTATTCCTGGTACAGGATGCACTTGCACATTTTCCCCAGGGGAAATACAACCCTTGCAGAATTGTCAATTACTTATGCAAGGCCAAAGAGTTTTTTTTATAAAATGATTTCCTTCTTCTTTGCTGACTGGTATTGCAGATGGTGTTTGAAAAACATGTTATCAGACAGTAAAAAGAAAACTGAATTGGACATCATCAAACAGAATCCATGAATCCTGGTAGTTTAATTGAAAATCATCAAAAAGAACAAAAATAAAAAAGGAAAACTTACCTCGATACTATCAAATTCAATTATATCCTTTTTTCCCCTTGATCAGGCAAAAGATCAACTGATAGCGCCGCTTTTATGATTAAATTCACTCCTGATGAAAGCGGTTTATCAACTCAGCAAAGAAGAATTACTTAAGCAATTTAAAACATCGGAGAAGGGGTTAAAGACCGATGCCATTCCGGGTATGCTCAAAGAGTTTGGCCCAAATGAATTAAAGGAAACCAAACCTAAAAGTAAATGGGCCATCCTGCTTTCCCAGTTTACTGATGTAATGATCCTGGTTTTGGTCATCGCGGCCATCATTTCTTTCGTAGTAGGTGAACATACCGATGCCCTGGTGATCCTGGCCATCATCATCGCCAATGCCTGGATGGGCTATTCCCAGGAATCGAATGCAGAGGAGTCGATCAGGATGCTGAAAAAAATGGCGGCGCAGTATGCCACGGTGATACGCGAAGGCCACCCCATAAAGATCGAAGCCAGTGAACTGGTTCCCGGTGACCTGATTTTACTGGATGCTGGCGACATCGTACCTGCCGATGCCAGGCTGATTGAATTGCATTCCCTGAAAACTGATGAATCATCCCTGACAGGCGAAAGCCATTCGGTAGAAAAGACAACAGAATCTATTCAGGAGAATAACCTTGTTCCCGGCGACCAGTTAAACATGGTCTTCAAGACAACCATTATCAGTAATGGTTCTGCAAAAGCAATCGTGACTTCGACGGGCATGAACACCGAAATCGGCAAAATTGCCGGAATGATGGAAACCGGTTATCAAAAAACACCCCTGCAAAAAAGGCTGGCTGTTTTCAGTAAGCAATTAGCAGTTATAGTCATTATTGTTTGCTTGTTAGTATTTGGACTGGGATTATGGAGAGGCGAACCTGCATTCCGGATGTTTTTAACAGCACTTTCCCTGGCTGTAGCCGCATTACCTGAAGCATTGCCCGCTGTCATCACCATTGCCCTGGCCCGGGGTGCACGAAGAATGGTCAAACAGAAAGCCCTGATCAGGAAATTGCCGGCAGTCGAAACACTGGGCAGCGTTACCTATATCTGTACTGATAAAACCGGTACCCTTACACAAAACCTAATGACGGTTGAAAAAGTGGAGGCAGAACCCGGTAAGGAAGACCTGCTTAACTATGCCATGTTACTGGATAATGAAGTGCGCTTTGCAGAGGATGGAGACCTGATGGGAGATTCCACGGAAAAAGCACTGGTTCATTATAGCCTGGGAACGGGGTTCGACAAAAAAGAAGCGGATAAAAAGTTTCCCCTTAGCGGAAAACTACCCTTCGACTCAGACCGCATGCTTATGAGCACCCTGCACAGGGATGGCGATAAATGGATTTTATTTACCAAGGGTGCCCCGGCAAAGATGGTTGAAATACTGTCGGAAAAATATAAGGACAAAGTTCCGGGTTGGCTGGAAAGAAACCGCGAATGGGCGGCTGATGGATTAAGGGTTTTGTTCTTTGGCTCCAGGACCTTCGACCAGGATCCGGGTAAACCTGGGTTGGATTTGGAAAAGGATTTGGATTTTTTAGGCATGACAGCCATGATCGATCCCCCGCGGGAAGAAGTAATTGATTCAATCAGGCAATGCAAAACAGCGGGTATAAAAATAGTCATGATCACCGGCGACCAGTCCTTAACAGCCAAAGCCATTGCTGAAAGGCTGGAAATTTTCAACGATGATACAACCGATGTCAAAACCGGCTCCGACCTGGATAAGTTAACAGAAGAAGAATTCATAAAAAAAGTAAGAAATATTTCTGTCTATGCCCGTGTTTCTCCTGAACAAAAACTGACGATTGTAAAAGCATTGCAGCATAATGGTGAATTTGTAGCCATGACCGGTGATGGCGTGAATGATGCCCCCTCGCTGAAACAGTCCGATATCGGGCTGGCTATGGGCATTACTGGTACCGATGTTTCAAAGGAAGCGGCAGATATGATCCTGCTGGATGATAATTTCGCCACCATTGTAAAAGCAGTCCGTGAGGGCAGGCGGATCTATGAAAATATCAGGAAATTCATTCAATATGTTTTATCCTGTAACCTGAGTGAAATCCTGACGATTTTTATCGCGCCTTTTTTAGGATTCGCTGTTCCCCTTTTACCCATCCATATCCTTTGGATCAATCTTGTAACAGATGGTTTACCGGGAATTGCCCTGGTAGCAGAACCGGCCGAGAAGAACATTATGAAACATAAGCCAAGGCCACCCAAAGAAAACCTGTTTGCCGGGGGATTGATCACCACCATCGTCATTACCGGTATTATTATGACGATAGCTGCCCTTTTTATTCAGTGGTGGGCCATTCGCCAGGGTTATGATCTTGTCACACAGCAGACCATGGTGTTTACGACTCTTTGTTTTGTACAATTGGGGAATGCCCTGTCTTCCCGGTCAAAATATCAAAGCATCATTTCAAAAACCCTGTTTTCAAACCGGGGAATGTGGGTAGCGATCGTCGCAACGATCATTCTCCAGTTACTTATTATCTATGTTCCTTTCCTGGATCCTATTTTTAAAACAACGGTTTTAGCCTGGGATGCCATGCTAACCATATTACTTGTCACATTAGCCAGTATAGTTTGTATCGAGTTGCTGAAATTATTCAATTACCGGAAATACAGGAAGGAATACGACCGTCTGTCAAAGCCGGAAAAAATAAAAACCGTATAAAAAAAAATTTAGAGCTGATTAATAAAAAATACCTGAACAATTAAATTCAAAAACATGAAAATCTTAGAAAATAAAGTCGCCATTATTACTGGGGCGGGCTCCGGTATTGGCCGGGCCATCGCCTTATTGTATGCCGCCGAGGGCGCAAAAATAGCAGCCTCCGACATGGATGAAAAAGGAGGTAACGAAACCGTCACACAAATAAAATCGAATGGCGGCGATGCCATTTTTGTAAAATCCGATGTTGCAATTGCGGATGACAGTAAGCGATTAGTGGCGGAGGCTGTTAAAAAATTCGGAGGATTACATATTGCCGTCAACAACGCAGGAATCGCCGGCCCCATCACTTTTATGGGCGAATACCCGATCGAAGGTTGGGACAAGGTAATTGCCGTGAATCTTTCCGGGGTGTTTTATGGAATGCGCTACCAGGTTCCGGCCATGCTTTCGTCCGGTGGAGGCAGCATAGTGAATGTTGCGTCTATACTGGGCAAAGTGGGGACGAAAGGGTCTGCAGCTTATGTGGCAGCCAAACATGGAGTGGTAGGATTGACGGAAGCAGCCGCACTGGAATATGCCAACCAGAATATCAGGATCAACTCAATTGGACCCGGTTATATTCTTACACCCATGTTGACAAAAAACCTGGATGAGGCAACGCTGAAATCCGTTGCCGGGCTTCACCCGATCGGAAGGTTGGGAACTTCGGAAGAAGTGGCTGAACTGGCTTTATGGCTTAATTCCGATAAAGCATCGTTTGTAACGGGTTCTTATTATAATGTGGATGGTGGCTACCTGGCGCAGTAAACGTTAAGCTTAACTTTAAAGTCCCTTATCACCAGGATAACCAGCTAATTTATATTTATGAAAGTGAAGATCATTACCATCATTTTCTTAGTGACCTTTTTATTGGTCAACAGTTTTGACGCAGTTGCCCAGCCTGCGGCTATTTCAAATGATGAAATGTACCGCCCCCGCATTCACTTTACTCCACCGGCAAACTGGATGAATGATCCGAACGGCATGGTGTATCACAAAGGCGTATATCACCTGTTTTACCAGTATCATCCGCATAGTGCTGTTTGGGGACCAATGCATTGGGGTCACGCAAGCAGCCGGGACCTGGTCCATTGGAAGCATGAACCCATTGCACTTTACCCTGATAGCCTGGGAACTATTTTTTCTGGCAGTGCTGTTGTCGATAAATACAATACGACTGGTTTTGGAAAAAATGGCTTGCTGCCCCTTGTAGCCATTTTTACTCACCATGATTCAACCGGTGAAAAAACAGGAAAAAAGGATTTCCAGGTTCAAAGCCTGGCTTATAGTATCGATGAAGGAAAAACCTGGAAAAAATATAGGGGGAATCCCGTCTTGAAAAACCCGGGCATTACCGATTTCAGGGATCCCAAGGTCATTTGGTATGAGCCGCAGAAAAAATGGGTGATGACCCTGGCAACCAAAGACCGGATTAGTTTTTACTCCTCCCCGGATTTAAAAAATTGGAAAAAAGAAAGTGAGTTTGGCAGTGAGGCCGGCGCCCATGGCGGCGTATGGGAATGCCCTGATTTATTTCCCCTGGAAAATAATGGTAAAAAGATCTGGGTTTTGCTGGTGAGCCTGAATCCAGGTGGGCCTAATAAAGGATCGGCTACCCAATACTTCCTGGGTGATTTTGACGGGACGGTATTTACTCCCACCCACACAGATACCAGGTGGATTGATTACGGGCCGGATAATTATGCCGGTGTCACCTGGTCCAATACCGGGAACAGGAAGATCTTTATAGGCTGGATGAGTAACTGGCTTTATGCAAACCTGGTTCCTACCACTGCATGGAGAAGTGCCATGACCTTACCCAGGGAATTGAAGCTAAAGCAAGCCGGCAACACTATTTTCTTAAGCTCAGAAGTGGTACCTGAATTTGCTAAAATGCAGGCGAAGCCGCTCGTTGTGCAAAATTTAAGCGTAGATAAAAACGTAGATCTCGCTGCCAAAACAGCTAAACTCTCGCTTCCGTGCCGTATCAACCTGGAGTTGGAAAAGCTAAATGACTTCTCCCTGATCCTCTCCAATGATTTAGGGGAAGAACTGCGGGTAGGATTCGACAAAGGGCAGAACCAATATTATATCGACCGGTCCAGGTCGGGGAAAATAGGATTTCAGAAAGATTTTGCCGCCAGGCATTATGCCCCGCGTTTGACAACCCACACAAAAATGCAGGTTTCATTGTACATAGATGCCAGTTCCATTGAGTTATTTGCGGACGAAGGGTTGACGGTGATGACAGAAATTTTCTTCCCGAATAAACCATTCAGTCAGTTTCATCTTCAAACACCCGGCAAAACATCATTTAAAAAAATAGCATACGTCAAACTAAAGAGCACCTGGCTTAACTGAGAAGGTTAATGACGAAACAGATACTAGCCGGGCATGAGGGGGTTATCCCTTATCAATTTTTCTTTTAAAAAATTACCCGATTCTCTTTCGGAGCTAACCAGGTCCTGGAGCGTGACCCGGTCAAGCACCTGGTCAATGGAAAATTGTATCATTTGCCAGAGGGAGCGGGCGGAACAATCAACGGAGTGGGTACAGAGTTTCAGGTTACCTGCATGAATGCCGCAAAATGCCTGGTCGAATAAAGGACCACCCAGGGCCCGCAATACTTCATTGATATTAATCTGGTCGGCAGGTTTTGCCAGCACGTAACCGCCTTTATTGCCGGGTGTACTGTTGATGAACCCGTCCATGCGCAGGGTGCGGGTCAGTTTGGCCACATAATGGCTGCTCAATCCTTCAGCTTCACTCAGCTGGGGAATGCTCATACCTTCCGCCCCTTTGCAGGAGGCGATACGCAGTAATAAGCGCAAACCATATTCTTCCTGTGCCGTTATTTTCATACAGTGTTTTTATCTGGTTCAGAGCATTCCTAGTTCCAGCTGGGCTGCTTCCGACATCATGCTTTTATTCCAGGGCGGGTTCCAGGTTACCGATACATATACATCATTTACACCTTCCACCTGTCTTACTTTCTGGTCTACTTCAATCGGTAATGATTGCGCAGCCGGGCAACCCGGGGCTGTCAGCGTCATCACGATCTGTACATTATTGATCGGCAAAACCGACACTTCGTAGATCAGGCCCAGCTCGTAAATATTCACCGGTAATTCCGGGTCATAAATCGTTTGCAGGCAATCAATCACTTTCTGTTTTAACGCTTCCGTGTCCATCATCATCAGTTCTCTGAGAATTTTAATTTATAAGCCAGGGCAAAATTTTTCATTTGCTTTACCATGGCCAGTAATCCATTACTGCGGGTTTGAGCCAGGTGTGTGCTCAGACCAATCTGCTTTATAAAATCCAGGTTGGCCCCGATAATGGTATCAGGAGCATGACCGGACA
The DNA here is from genome assembly GCA_036277695.1 of Chitinophagaceae bacterium. Lineage (GTDB taxonomy): Bacteria > Bacteroidota > Bacteroidia > Chitinophagales > Chitinophagaceae > CADEDV01. Next base: position 11,714 of record DASUMO010000524.1, on the reverse strand, counting down.
ATACACGGATCAGCAAACTGATCAGGCCTTTTACGATCACCGCGTCGCTATCCGCCTTGTAATAGATCTTTCCGTCTTTATAATCTGCCACCAGCCAAACGGTGGATTGGCAACCCCTCACCCTGTTCTCGTCTTTTTTATGACGTTCCTCCAGCGCGGGTAGCTTTTTCCCCAGATCGATGATATATTCATATTTATCATCCCAGGAATCAAAAAGAGCAAATTCTTCCACGATCTCTTTTTCCGTATCTGCTATCGTTTGCCTTTCACTCATTTCTACAATAACATTTTAATCGCTTTCTCCAGGGCCTTGATCATCGCATCAATTTCTTCCCGGGTATTATACATGGCAAACGAAGCCCTGACCGTACCCGGTATTCCAAAACGCTGCATCAGGGGTTGGGTGCAATGATGACCTGTTCTTACGGCGATCCCTGCATTATCCAATAATATCCCGATATCCTGGGGATGTATCTTATCTATGACAAATGAGATCACGCTGATCTTTTCCTTTGCCTCCCCGATAATGCGCAAACCCGGGATTTTTTTCAGTTGATTAGTCGCGTAAGCGAGTAAATCATTTTCATGCCTGCGTATTTGTTCCTTCCCTGTTTCCGCCACAAAATCCAGTGCGGTTTTAAAAGCAATGGTATCGGCAATATTCGGTGTGCCGGCTTCGAATTTATAGGGAAGATCATTGTAGGTGGTCTTTTCAAAACTCACTTCCTTGATCATTTCCCCGCCGCCCTGGTAGGGTGGCATGGCCTCTAGCAACTGCTTTTTGCCATATAAAACACCGATACCGGTGGGACCATATAATTTATGCGAGGAAAAAACAAAGAAATCACAGTCCAGGGCCTGCACATCAATATCAAGGTGGATAGTAGACTGGGCCCCGTCAATTAATACAAGAGCACCTGTTTTATGTGCCAGCTCAATTATCTGTTGAACCGGGTTCACTGTACCCAGTGCATTTGAAACATGCACAATCGCAACCAATTTTGTTTTGGGTCCCAGCAGTTTTTCAAATTCATCCATTAGCAACTCACCGGAATCTGAAACAGGAGTAATTTTTAACAGGGCTCCTTTTTCTTCACATAAGATCTGCCAGGGAACAATATTAGAATGGTGCTCCATTGCCGAAATGATAATTTCATCTCCTTCCTGTATATGCTGGCGGCCCCAGGAATAAGCAACAAGGTTAATTCCTTCTGTTGTGCCGCGGGTAAAAATGATCTCTTCTCTTGAAGCTGCATTAATGAACTCCTGGGCTCTCACCCTGGTTGCTTCGTAGGCAGCGGTAGCCTCATCAGCAAGTGTATGAATGCCGCGATGAATATTGGCATTGTAGCCGCTGTAATAATTTACCAGGGCATCAATGACCACCTGCGGTTTTTGGGAAGTAGCCGCATTGTCGAAATATACTAGGGGTTTGCCCTTCACGGTCCTGTTCAGCACCGGGAACTGCGCCCTTATCGCACGGATATCCAGTTTCTTTTCTATGGTCGCGGTGTCAATCATGCTATATTGTATTCGAGCCTCTCCGAAATTTGTTCATCAACATAGGTTCGAAGTGCTTCAGGTTTGATATGCTCAAGTATATCGACAGCAAATGCGTGTAACAATAAGGCCTTTGCCGTTTTTTCACTGATGCCTCTTGAGCGCAGGTAGAATAGACCCACTTCATCCAAGCGACCGATGGTGCAGCCATGCGAACATTTCACATCATCGGCAAAAATTTCCAGTTGCGGCTTTGTATTTACCGATGCTGTATCGGAAAGCAGGATATTTTTATTGGATTGATAAGCATTTGTTTTCTGGGCATCCTGCCGTACAAATATCTTCCCGTTAAACACACCCGTAGCATTTTCATCCAGGATGCCTTTATAAAACTCATTGCTGAAACAATGTGGTTTCACATTATCCACAATGGTATGGTTATCTACATGACCATTGCCGGAAGGAAAATACAAGCCGTATAAATGAGCTTCGCAATGATCAGCTTCCATAACAAGGTTGAGATTATTGCGAATCATGCCTGCACCCAGTGAAATAACTACAGTATGCACATGGCTCTTGCCCTTTTGCCGGATATGCGTGGTACTTACCTGGCTGGACTGGTTGGTATCGTTCTGAATTTTATAATACTCCACCATAGCATCTTTTTCCACCACGGTTTCCATGACCTGGTTGGTAAAACTTTCAGCGACACCCAGCGTAACATAGGTCTCTACAATCTGCACCCGGGCATTTTCAGCCACATGAACGAGGCTGCGCGGTTGGGAAAATATATTTGACCGCCTTGCATCCGTAATGTTATAGATATAGACCGGGTGCTCAACTTCCAGTCCTTTCCTGACATGTATAAAAACACCCCCTTTGATAAAAGCGGTATTGAGGGCATTAATTCCATCGTTCAGCAAATGCCGGCTATGGCCAAGGTTTTCCAGCACTAACTCGCGATGTTCTCCACCTACAGCATCTTCCAGTGTTAAGACTACTAATGATGCCGAACGAATGCCGGAGAGGGCGAACGAAAAATAACCATTGACAAATACCAATTCGTTGGCATTTTCATGACCGGGTAAACGGAATGGGTCTAAATCGGCAGCAGTCAAACCAGTTGGCATTTGACTATTGTGGAACTGGTACTCTTTATTGAAAAGACTGGCAATCCGCGTATATTTCCATTCTTCATGCCGGGACGAAGGGATACCTAACCGTTTAAAGTCACTGAAAGCGGAAGCACGTAAACTGCCCAGGTCATTGTTGCCATTCAATGCTTGAATTTGCTCAAAACGTTCTTTTATATTTTCTATCGTGCTCATTCCTGTTTTTTATTGGTTCACTTCTTCGGCTGCCCTGATCTCGTTTTTAATAAAATCATATCCTTTTTCTTCCAGTTCCAGCGCCAATTCCTTGCCACCTGATTTAACAATACGTCCATTGTACAATACGTGTACAAAATCAGGTACGATATAATCCAGCAGGCGCTGGTAGTGGGTTACCACCAATACAGCATTATCCTTACTTTTCAATTTATTGACCCCATTGGCGACGATCCGGATGGCATCAATATCCAGCCCTGAATCGGTTTCGTCCAGTATAGCCAGTTTAGGTTGCAGCATGGCCATCTGGAAGATTTCGTTGCGTTTTTTCTCACCACCGGAAAAGCCTTCATTCAGGGGACGGCTTAATAGGGATTGATCAATTTCCATCATGGCCATTTTCTCCTTCATCATTTTCAAAAAGGCCAGGGAATCCATGGGTTCTTCTCCGCGGTATTTACGGACTTCATTGAGCGCTGTTTTGATGAAATTCGTGGTACTCAAACCCGGGATTTCAACCGGGTACTGAAAAGCCAGAAATAATCCTTCTCCGGCTCTTTCTTCCGGGGCCAATTCCAATAAATCCTTTCCCAGGAAATCCACTGATCCCTGACTCACTTCATAGGCCTCTCTTCCTGCGAGCACAGAAGCCAGGGTGCTTTTACCGGAGCCATTCGGTCCCATGATGGCATGAACCTCGCCAGCGTTAATGGTCAGGTTGATCCCTTTCAGGATTTCTCTTTCTTCAATTCCAGCATGTAAATTTTGTATCCTCAGCATAATGATTTGTATTTAATCGAACTCATCCTTTATCTAAAAAATAAAATGGTTATTTTATCCGACACTGCCTTCCAAACTAATCGCCAGTAGTTTTTGCGCTTCTACCGCGAATTCCATGGGTAATTGGTTCATTACTTCCCTGGCAAACCCGTTTACAATTAGGGCTACTGCGGTTTCCGTGTCTATCCCTCGCTGGTTACAGTAGAAGATCTGGTCTTCTCCTATTTTGGAAGTGGTAGCTTCATGCTCTACCACAGCTGTTTTATTCTTTACTTCTATATAAGGAAAAGTATGGGCACCACATTTATCGCCCAGTAACAGGGAATCACATTGTGAAAAATTCCGGGCATTATCCGCTTTCCTGTTCACCTGTACAAGGCCCCGGTAGCTATTGTTGCTGACGCCGGCTGATATACCTTTCGATACAATACGACTCTTCGTGTTTTTGCCAATATGCATCATCTTGGTGCCGGTATCGGCCTGCTGATGGTTATTGGTAACGGCAACTGAATAAAATTCGCCCACTGAATGATCACCCTTCAGTATAACACTTGGGTATTTCCAGGTAATGGCCGAACCGGTCTCTACCTGTGTCCAGGAGATCTTTGAATGGTCGCCCATGCAGATTCCCCGCTTGGTTACGAAATTGTAAATTCCTCCCTTGCCCTGTTTATCACCGGGATACCAGTTTTGTACAGTGGAGTATTTGATCTCGGCATTATCCAAGGCGATCAATTCTACAACTGCGGCGTGCAATTGGTTTTCGTCCCGCATCGGTGCCGTACAGCCTTCGAGATAGCTTACATAACTTCCTTCTTCGGCCACGATCAACGTTCTTTCAAATTGTCCTGTATTTTCGGCATTGATCCGGAAATAAGTAGAAAGTTCCATCGGGCAACGGACACCTTTAGGTATATAACAAAATGAACCATCTGAAAAAACCGCGGAATTCAATGCGGCGAAATGGTTATCGGTAGGAGGTACTACAGAACCAAGGTATTTCTTTATCAACTCCGGATGTTCTTGTACTGCTTCGCTCATGGAGCAGAAAATGATACCGAGTTCACCCAGTTGTTCTTTAAAAGTAGTCCCGATGGACACGCTGTCAATTACAGCATCCACTGCCACACCGGTCAACCGCTTTTGCTCTTCCAGAGAAATACCGAGTTTTTCAAAAGTCCTTTTTAATTCCGGATCGATTTCGTCCAGGCTATTGGGATTTATTTTCTGTTTAGGGGCAGAATAGAAAATAATATCCTGGAAATCAATGGGGGGGTATTTGATATTGGCCCAGGCGGGTTCCTCCATCTTCAGCCAATGGCGATAAGACTTTAAACGCCAGTCTAATAACCACTGGGGTTCCTTCTTTTTTGCGGAAATAAACCGGATCGTGTCCTCATTGAGTCCTTTCGGGGCCTCATCGGCCTCGATATCGGTTACAAACCCGTATTTATAATCAGTGAGTACAGTTTTTTCTATGGCACTAAGACCGTCATTCATACTTTTTCAATTTCAGCGCAAAGATACGGATCAATTTGTACAAAAAAGTATAAACAGCCTGGCCGAAATCAGGTTTTTAACCCTAATTATTGCGGTAAAGCCTAAGAGAAGAGGTTGTATAAGAGGGTTTTAAACCAGTGGTTCAATAGAAAAAACATCGATTTTCGATTGCCGGAAATTTCTGATACGTTTCAAGACGGCGTTCCCATTACTGGAACCGCCGGTATTGGTATTTCCTTCCACGCATTCAATCGTATCGTTCCCAATAGCGGTTATAATCCCGGTATGGATCCAGTCGTGTGGCGCCTTCTGAAGCAGGAAAATATCCCCTGGCTTCATGACGGAAGGATCATTTCGAATCTGATTATAACGGGTCAATAATCCTTTTTGCAAACCGGTAGTGCCCACCACGTCGCAACTATAAGTGAGAGGCATCAGGATTTTAAAGCTCTTGCCCAATAAGGAAGCAGCCTGGTCAATGATAGCCTGTACAAAACCCATGCACCAGAACCAGGGAGTGCCCTCGTGGCCATCCATATATGCCCGGACCCAGGGACCCATATTGGATTGAGAACTGATATTAAGTTCAAAAGGATGTTGTTTAGTATGCAGGGAAGCAGTGTTAAGTACCAGTTGTCTCAAACTGCTTCCAGCAGGGTTTCCTTCGAAAGCCTGGGCCAGGGGTGCTACTAAAAGATCAAAACAAGCCTGGTCTACAATTCCATTTTGGGGAATGGCTTTTGCTTTCTGGAAATTCTTTACAGCCTGCTCGGTGGCTGGTCCGAAATCACCGTCAATACCAGTTGCAGTAGCCGCATTGGAATTGGACATGGAAAACAAGGTTAGCCAGGATTGAATTTTCATCACATCCTTTTTCGTGTTATGAGCTCCATTCTTTTTTTGCGTAGCGGAAATAACCAGTTCTTTCTGGTAAGTAGTCTTATGCATGGCAGGAGGTTTAATGGTTATGGCCTGGATAGTGCTATTAAAGTTAATGGCCTATACCAGCAAAAGTCAATACCACTTAAGGAGTATTTATATGGCTGAACAAGGGTTGAACAGGGGTTGAATGGTAGTTGAATATCGGATGAAATTCGAAAGATGTGTGAGGCCGGGCTGGCATCATTATTAATTTTTGTCTGTTTCGTATTTTTTCTATTGCAAAGATTAAAAACGGTTTCTACTTTTATCGTCTCTCCGATAATGTTTTGATCCCATCCAATGTCCTGGCGAAACCAATGTTTTCAACATTACTTATTTATTAATCTAAGCGGATAATATCTAACCTTCCCAATAGTCAAAGGAACCCGATGTGTCTATGATATCGTTTTTCCGGGGTTGGCTGGTTAGAAAATATCTGAAACGAATATTCCGGTTAAAGTTATTTTTTTCCATCCGTGTTGGGTTTTTATGAAGGAGCCGGGACTTCCGGCCCTTTTTTTTGTTTTACAAGCCTCCGAAATCAATTCAGCAGGTTTTGCTATTTTTAGTTTATAAACCCACCCGACATGCCTATCTCTTCAGCCAAACCTTCTACATTCCTGCTATTCCCCTGGGGATTATTGTCAATTGTTTTAGTACTTGTTTTGAATACGGCACTCAATAATGCCTGGTTCAGCCAGAACTGGAGCTGGATCGCCCTGGTGTTGATCATCCCGGCCGCCATCCTGGAAAATTTTAAAGTGGGTTACTCCACTATGCGGATCATGTTTATGAAAGTCGTGTACTCGCTGGTTTCCTTTCTCCTGGCGGGAATGGCTTTTGGTTCTGCATTGACGGGCATACATGTGGAGAAATTTCAAAATTTACAGGGTGTAAAGACCATTCAACTTCCCTGGTATGTAATGCTTGCCCTGGGAGTCCTGTTATTGATCCAGGTTGCCCAACTCTTCAGTATGCTCAAAGCCGTAAAAAGGGAATTCATGCAGATGGACCCGGACCAGTGACAATGGTGGAACAGTGGTTGAACAATTGTTGAACTATGGTTTAATAAGGGTTGAATGATTGTCTAAGAGTCAAACAATCCAACCATCAATATACTTTTCATAATTGCCGCAATGCCGATTTAAGGAAGGGCCAGGTGGGCAGGGATCCAATGATCTTCAGCTCTTCCCCCATTGAGCTTTCATTATCTAAAAAGCGTAAAACATTCTCCGTTTTATTTTTCCGGAACAACTCACTAAAAATGTGACTGCCGGGCAACTGATCATTGGCTAAAATATCCAGCAATACACTGTCATAAAAATGAAACCGCCCGGTATTCCGTTTCACCACAGGTGATTCCCCGTTGATGAGTTTCCTGACGATAGCAGCCGAATGTTTTTGAATAAAGCGGAAAGTATAGCCGCTGGATGCTTTTGTTTGTCCGCCAGCCGTTCCGATATGAACAGTATTTCCATCCGACGGGGGGAAGCGGTGGCTGGTCATGGGGATAATCCCGAATTCCTCTTCCCGCACACTATAGGATGAGATCTTCAGCTGATCTTTAATATAGTTTGTCAAACCCTGGTCATATTGTTCCGGCTCCAGCAAATTTTTGGAAAACAGCGTATACTCTACCAGGGCCGTTGTAGTGGTAAAAGGCATAACATATACGAAAGTTGTTCCTTCCCGCTGGCTGACACGGAAATCCATCAGGGTTGCTTCCGCAGGATTAAATACTGGATCTGCGGTTTCAATAAAATATCCTTTAAAATGCTGAAGCAGGTAATGCTCATTCTTCCCCAGGATTGGTTTTGCAAATAATATACTATTGAACACATAGGTTCCCGCAATAGTTTCACCATCCACAATTATGGATGTACCATGTTCATTCCGGACCAGTCCCTCGATTTCGCCATGGAGAATATCAATATTGGGTTGCTGGCGGATCAGTTTAAAGCAATGATCATAAAAATCAATTCCACGAACTAACTTATAGGTGAATGGTTCCAGGGAAAGCAACCTGGAAAAGTTTTCGTTATGGATCCAGGCCTGGTTCCAGTGCTGGTAAACAATTGGTTCAAACAGCCCAGCCTCCTTTTCCCAAAAACACCAGGTGCGATCATTTCCGCGTTTTTCATCCTTATCAACCAGGAGGATTTTTTTATTTGCAAGCCGGCCCGAAGCAATTATGTGCATTAAGAGGCTGAGCCCTGCGCAACCGGCACCGGCAATGATATAGTCGTATTTCGGATTGATCCCGATTGGATGAGATTGAGATGGAGATTGCATCAATGGAATTCACTTCAAAAATAAGGGTGAGAAGGACAATTAATGGTTGCGATGATCAGGACGGAGGAAATTCAGGCTCGGGAGCATAGTTCACCCGCTTATTCCCTGCCATCAGTTTTTTATCACGCCTGATCTTGTCCCAATATTTTCTTGCGACAAATAACATTCCGAAACTCTCGCCCTCAAAGCGGTCCAGGTGTTTGTGGTGCATTTTGTGGGCCCAGCGGATAGCCCGGACATAAGTATTGTTACTGCGGGTAAACCACTTGATCCGCTGATGTATGATCACGTCATGCACCATAAAGTAAGCAAATCCGTAAGCCATGATCCCAAAGCCAATGGCCTGCATCCACCAGGTCCGATCAAACGTTCCAAAATAGATCAGTAGCATACTGGGAATTGCAAAAATGACAAAGAAGGCATCGTTCTTCTCGAAAAAACCCGGTTCCACCTGGTGATGATCTTTATGCAGGTACCAGAGAAATCCATGCATGACAAATTTATGGGTCGCCCAGGTAACCGCTTCCATCACAATAAAGGTCACTAACAGCACAATGAGATAATACACAGGTATCATTTCGTAAAATTAAACTAATCTGTTCTCATATTGTTTTTTCCACCACTCATCAATACGGGGAAAAGCCAGCTGAAACCAGGATGTATATATTGCCGGGTTGGCTGCCAGCGATTCGCGGATGTCCCGCATTGCCTTATAACAAACATCCTGCACCTCTTCAGTATTGAATACTACAGGACCATCATAGTTCCCCAGCAGTACATGATCATACTCATACTCGGTCAGCCCATTTTCCAACTCAGCCTTGTATACAAAATCAAATAATTTTTCCAGGCTAACATCAATGCCCATTTCCTCGACCAGGCGTCGCTTCGCAGCATCCAGGAGGGTTTCACCAGGACGGGGATGACTACAACAGGCATTGGTCCATAAACCAGCGCTATGATATTTCTGCAAGGCCCTTTGTTGCAAAAGCATTTCGCCCTTATTATTAAAAATAAAAATGCTGAAAGCGCGGTGAAGTACTGCTTTGGTATGGGCCTCCATCTTTTCCATGTACCCCATCTCGTTGTCCTGCTCATCCACCAATATCACTTGTTCTGTTTTCATATATTTCAGATCAAACGGAGTTGATTTTTTACGCCGGCTCTTAAAATGATCATGGCCTTCCGGTAATTCGGGATACGGATCCTTTCCTCCAGCACCCTGGCCGGATGCAGACGTTTTATTTTTTTAAATAAAGAAAAATAATACTTGTAGGCCACATATACCCCGAACCGGGCTTTCAGCGGCAATTGCAGGATACCCTGGTAAGCGTCCCGGAAATCTTTTTGGATATCTGCTTCAATCTGGGCTTTATCACGACAGTTGAAATTATTGAAGTCACAACCCGGAAAATAAATCCTGGAAAGGCCGTTATAATCTGCTTTAAAATCCCTTAGAAAATTAACCTTCTGGAAAGCCGCACCCAATGCACGGGCGGGTTGCTTGAGTTTGTCATATAATATGTTGTCCCCCCCGCAAAAAATATAGAGACACATCAATCCCACGACTTCTGCGGAACCATAGATATACTCTTTGTAATCTTCACTGTCATAGGTTCTTTTCTCAAGGTCCATTTCCATGCTATGAAAAAATGCCTCAATAAGTTTTGCATCGATGGAATAGTCATTGACCGTTTGCTGGAAACTATGCAAAATGGGATTTAAGCTGATACCTCTTTCAATGGCAACATAGGTTTCCTGTTTAAATTGTTCCAGCAAACCCTTCTTATCGAAGGAATGGAAGCTGTCAACTATTTCATCCGCCAGTCTTACAAAACCGTAAATATTAAAAATGGGCTGGCGCAGTTCTTTATGCAATAAACGGATGGCCGATGAAAAAGAAGTACTGTAGGTTTCGGTCACTACGCGGCTGCAATCTTCACTGGCAGTATGGAACAATTGTAGCATATTTTGAAAATAAGTATTATTTGAATGCCCTTATTACTTGTTTGGCCACCACTTCTCCACTGATCAACGAAGGGGGAACACCGGGTCCCGGTACGGTCAGTTGTCCTGTATAAAATAAATTGGTCACCTTCCTGCTCCGGCAGGAGGGTCTGAAAATAGCCGTTTGTCCCAGGGTATTCGCCAATCCATAAGCATTTCCCCGGAAGGAATTATAATCATGTACGAAATCACTCACCGAATAAGTTTTCTTGTATACCACCGCATCCAAAATTGATTCATTCAAATGTTTCTCCATACGCCGGGCGATTTTCTGGAAATAGTAGTCCCTTAATTCTTCACTGTCTCCTTCAAGTCCTGCCGCCACGGGAACAAGGAACACAATATTCTCATGACCGGGAGGCGCCACTGCAGGATCTGTCTTTGAAGAAACGCTTACATAAAATAAAGGTTCGCCGGGCCATTGCGGATGTTTATAAATTTCCTGCCCGTGTTTTTCAAATGAAACATCAAAGAACAATGAATGATGAAGCGGCTGTTTAAGTTTCTTATTCAATCCAACATAATACATTAAACAGGATGGTGCCATCACCCTCTTCTTCCAATAACGATCCGAATAACTGCGATATTGGGGCGCTAATAACTTCGTTTCAGTAAATTGATAATCGGCACCGCTGATCACGGCATCCGCTGTATAGACATTTTTATCGGTAATGATTTGTTTCGCGGTTGACCGGTCTATTTCTATAGCTTTCACATCTTCATTAAAACGGAATGAAACCCCTAACTCCCTGGCGAGGTCATGCATCGCTTGTACGATGGAATACATTCCACCTTCGGGATACCAGGTGCCTCCTTTGATATCGGCATAATTCATCAGGCTGTATAAAGCGGGTGTGTCTCCAGGAAGTGCCCCCAGGAAAAGAACCGGGAATTCCATAATCTGTCTTAGCCTTTCGTCGCGAAAATAATGCGCGATATGTTTTTTTATTGATGTAAAGACCTGTAAATGGAGTATGCCTTTTATAGTTTCCCAGTTTAAAAATTCCGATACCGATTGACCGGGTTTATAAACAAGATTGTTCATACCAACCTGGTATTTGTAAGAAGCCTCCTGCAGGTATTGCTCTAATTTTTTAGCACTGCCTGGTTCCAGGGATTCAAAAACCTGCTTCAATTGGTCCAGGTCGGCCGGGAGATCGGTGTAACCATCTTTCCAATATACGCGGTAAGATGGATCCAGGCGGTGAAGTTGATAATAGTCAGCAACCGTTTTCCCGAATTGAGCGAAATAACGCTCAAATACATCGGGCATCCAGTAAAAACTGGGACCCATATCAAAAGTGAAACCCTTTTCCTTTAATTGGCGGGCACGACCTCCGGGACCTTCATTTTTTTCTATGACGGTTACTTTCCACCCCTGCTTAG